>JACMMD010000274.1 GCA_014379235.1 Anaerolineae bacterium | reverse complement strand
GCTTATACGCCGCAACGTCCCAAATTGCACGGCTTCCAGCGCGAGATCGCAGTGACGTTCATGGACTGCGGCACAACATTATGTACCCGTGCTATTCTCGAAAAGTCCGGCGGTTTCGATATGCAGTTCAACAACCATCTCGCGGGCGAAGATGGCGAACTCGGCATCCGCTTCATCAAGGCCGGCGGCTTGATGCTCAATAATCCGCTGGCCAAACGTTTTCACTATCTCGCGCCTGTCGGTGGAGCGCGTTCCAGCCGCAGCAACGTGCATCAGTGGCGGCGCTGGTCGAGGCTGCCGCGCCCGGTGCAATCGCTGTATTACTCCGGTCTGCGACACTTCGAGCCAGCAGCGGCCCGCGAAGGTATGCTCTTGCAGTGGCTGGTGATTGGCTGGCGGCGGCGTGATGGTCAGGCAGCGACCCGTCGCTGGTGGCTGACGACGCTTTTAGCCGAGATCGTCGCTTTACCCGTGTCGCTGTATCGGCTGTGGGTCAGCGTGAGAGAAGCCAGACGCATGTTGGACGAAGGGCCGCAGATTATCGCTATCCCCCGTAGAAAGGATGATATGAATATAATTGAGTGACCAGCAATAAAGAGGGCTTTCTATGTTTATCTACAAGTTGCTCAAGGAGCGTTTATCACCACAGCAAAGACAAGCCGTTCGCAAACTGTTTCGCCGCATCGTCTCGCCTATCCCCAACCAATCACTCAATGTACTGGCCTACAAATATGGCACGGATAAACGCTATCATGGCTATATCCCACATTATGAGCGCTATTTTGAACCACTCAGAAAGCGGGCATTGAATGTGCTGGAGATCGGTGTTGGTGGCTACGAAGACCCGTATCAGGGCGGCGAATCGCTGCGGATGTGGCAGGAATATTTCCCCTGCGCCATGATCTACGGCATCGATATCGAGAACAAGTGTCCGCAAGACGATAAGCGCATCAAGACTTTTCGGGGCAGCCAGAACGATCCAAATTTTTTAGAATGGGTGGCGGCGCAGATCGGGCGCATCGACCTCATCATCGACGATGGCAGCCACATCAGCGAACATATCATCACCTCGTTTAAGACGCTATTCCCACACTTGGTCAGCGGCGGCATCTACGTGATTGAAGACCTGTATTACGCCTACTGCCCTGCTTACGGCGGAAACGACGAGGATTTGAATGAACCGCGTACCAGTATCGCCATGCTCAAGTCAACCATCGACGGGCTGCATCACAAATATATTCCAAACCGCCCGTCCGATTGTTTCGATCAGAGCATCGCCGCTGTTCACTGTTACCCGAAAATCGCCTACATTTTCAAAGTCAACAATTAGCGGGTATATCCGCCGGGGAAATATTGCAAGCAAGGATACCAGCAGCGCCAGAACGCAGATTCCACGCCTTTGTTACGGGCGGCGCAGGCTTCATCGGCAGCAGTTTCGTAGACCGACTGCTGGCCGACGGTCACACGGTCACGGTTTACGATAACCTGTCTACCGGGCAAATCGAGTTCCTCGAAAGGGCGCTGACCAATCCGCGCTTTACGCTGGTTCGCGGTGACATCACGGATGCCGCCGCGCTCACTGAGGCGATGCGAACCATCCCCAACTTGGTGTTTCACTTTGCGGCTAACGCTGATGTGCGCTTCGGCACAGAGCATCCAAGCCGCGACGTTGAGCAGAACACGCTCGGCACGTTCAACGTCCTCGAAGCGATGCGGACTAACGGTGTCAAGCGGATTGCCTTCTCGTCAACGGGATCGGTCTACGGCGAATCGACGGTATTTCCCACGCCGGAGAACGCGCCATTTCCGGTGCAAACGTCGCTGTATGGTGCGTCCAAACTGGCGGGCGAAAGCCTCATTCAAGCGTACTGCGAGGGCTTCGGCATTCAGGGGTATATCTTCCGCTTTGTGTCGATCTTAGGTGAACGCTACACGCACGGCCACGTTTTCGACTTCTACCGTAAGCTGCGCGAGAACCCCGACGAGCTGTATATTTTGGGCGATGGTCATCAGCGCAAGTCGTATTTGTATGTTCAAGACTGCATCGACGCGGTTTTGCTGGCGCTGGAATACGCGCAGGACAAGGTGAACATTTTCAATCTCGGCGCGGAATCGTATGTTGAAGTCAACGACTCGGTGGGCTGGATTAGCGCGCATCTGGGCCTCAACCCGCGCCGCGTGTATGCTGGCGGCGAACGCGGTTGGATCGGTGACAGTCCATTTATCTTCCTCGATACGACGAAAATTCGGGCGCTGGGCTGGCGGCCTAAGCTGACGATTCAACAGGGCATCATGCGAACGCTGGATTATTTGCAGCAGAATGAATGGGTTTATGAGCGGCGATAGACATTTGGGTAATTTCAACCGGGGAATAAATTCCCCGGCTAGAGAACTCATGGGTCTTCTAGCCGGGAGTTTCAATCCCCGGTGGCCTAGGGTCAATTCATGATTATCACGCGCAGCCCATTACGCATCTCGCTCGGCGGCGGCGGCACGGATTTACCGTCGTACTATCGCAAGCACGAAGGCTTTTTGATCGCGGCGGCGATTGATAAGTATGTGTATATCACACTGCATCACGCTTTTACGCCGGAACTCATCCTCAAATACTCGCAGATGGAGCGCGTCAGCAGCATCGACGAGGTACAGCATCCTATCATCCGTGAAGCGCTGCGCGTGGCTGAAGTCGAAGCGCTGCACCTCGAAATCACCAGCATGGCGGACATCCCTGCCGGGACAGGCTTGGGTTCG
>JACMMD010000273.1 GCA_014379235.1 Anaerolineae bacterium | reverse complement strand
GCGCGGTGGAACTCGTCAATCGTCCACTCGCCGTAGTCATCCCAGAACAGGCCGATGTACAGTTCGGATTGGTCGAGCGCGTTCATATACACGGAGCGGATCGAACTGCCGCTCGCGGGGGCGTCGGTTTCAAATACCCATGGGAATAATTGCAGTGTGTCGTCACCAAGCGTCGGCAGCAGCGCTTCCAGAGCGCGGCGTTCTTCGCTGAGTTCGACCATTTTGGAACTGATAAAAACGCCTAAAGATCGGGGCATAGTTTGTCCCGGTGTGCCAGCTTGTAATGGTCATGCTGAGTCTATGACAGATAGAGAGCGGCGTCAACTCACGACTGTCGCAGGCGAAAACCGCTCAATAACATCAGTCGTAACATTTTTCACAATGTTGACTCAAGGTAAATATGAGACCAAAATGACAAACAGCATTATGGAAGTTCATCATTTTATGCGAACGAGCAGCGTGACCGGACTAAAATCTTATTCACTGACGTTACGCAGGTTGAACCTAGACAAGGGGTTTAAACCCCTTGTTGACTAGCTCGAAGTGCGTAACGTCAGTTATTCATATCGACCTCTGTCCTGATATAAAAAGGCTCAGTCACAATTGAACTGAGCAGCACCAACTTAAATCCTTAAGTGTTCTCGCCGCGCCATTACGTTGATATTCACGGCATCTAAATAGAGGGTCAGTATCTGTTCACGATGCAGGCTTTGAGTTTGATGGGAGATTGACGATGGCGCTAACGTTGACTGAGGCCCAAAAACAACGCATCGAAGACGAGCTTTTCGCCCTCAAAAGCCTCAGTTCTCCACTGCCGACACCGAAGAACACCACAGGCGCGAACAGCCTCGCCGCGAAGCTCGACCCTATCGCTGCTGATCCCAAGTTTAACGACATTGGCATCGGCGTTGTCGATTTCACTGCTAGTATGTCCTCCCCGAAAATCTGGCTGCACAATCAAGACAAAGCATGGCGAACTGGCAGCGCGGGTAAAATCTTCATTCTGCTGGCCGCTGTTCAACTGCGCGACGATGTTCGCAAGGTCAAAGCGACGGGGTTGGTATCCTCAGCGGCAGACTTCGACGAACTGTTTGCGACCATCTGGAAACGCTCAAAAAACACCAAAATTCAAGAAATCGCAGATATGCAAAGTTCGCCGCGTATCTCGACCATCTTCGACCTCAGTAAATCACCGATCAACTTTTTCGGCGCGGATGTTCCCCTGAATAGGGCAACGCTGCAACATGTTCATTTGGGCTGGTCAACCGCGAAAGATTTTACGTTCTGGGAGCGCATGTGGCTCGTGGGGTCACAATCTGACAATGTTGCTTCCAGCGCATGTGTGAGCGAAATCGGCGCTGCTTATATGAAAGCGGTGCAGCGCGCCTACAAATTATTTGATCCGCCGAATGGGATGCACTGCTTACTCTCAAGCGGCTACGGCGGCCCTGCTAAGAACTCGCCCGTCAACACCAGCGCGGGCGCGCCGACATTCCGTGCGATCCGCAATCAGGAACTTCACAAGGTCATCGACTTTCATGACAAGACTAATATGTCCAATCAGCCGGCTTCGGTGGCCGGGATGACGGCGTATATGATCGCACTGATGCAAGACAAACTCGCTGGCGTTGATGGCTGCACCACGCTGAAAACCCATCTCGCGGATACAACCAACGAGACGACGACAAGCCTGATCTTCGAAGGTGTGCAGCAGGTCGATCCGGTGACAAAAGCCCACACCAAATTGGGGATTCTGGGGACGCTGCGCTGTGAGTTTGCCTACATTGAGTCGGCTGGTTTGAAATACGGGGTGCTGGCGATGGGCATCCTGCCGAAGCAGGTCGGCTCGACCTTCATCGACCAGAAAAAGCGCGGCAGGGACTTGGGCAAGGCGATACATTTGGCGTTAAAACCATAAAGGGCTGAACGGTTATGGAAGCACTCCGCGAAATTATCAAGCAGTTGATTGCAGCCCTAACCCCGCTGATCGACGCTGCCCATGATCCAGATGCGCTTGAAGCGCTGCTGAAGGATTTAGGCTGGTCGCCAACATCAGCCGTCAATCTTCCGCCCGAACTCACGCAGTCGGGTTCGTCGCTAGTGAGCGTCAACGGTGCTGAAGTGGAGCTTCCGATCACCGAGTTGGTCAGTGCCATCAAGCGCCTTGTCGATGCGATCAACGCGATCCGCAATATTCCCGACGGCGCGTTCCCCGCTGGAATTGATGTGCCTGCGTTTAAGCTGAACATCGCCCGCGAACTGCTTGATTACACCCTCGTTGAATATCTCCAGCAAGATCGTCATAAGTTGGGCGGCATCCTCAAGCTCACGGGCTTCATCCGTGAGACACCGATGCCCGCGTCAGGATTACGGGCGGCACGTCTCAAGCGCGAGGTGATGTGGAAGCGCATCGGCACTTTGCTCACCGATCCCTTGCAAGGCTTTCGTGAGGTCTATGCGTGGAACACATCGACTCCAAAAGTGGCAGAAGTGATTGGCGAAATCGCTAGTTTGCTTGAAAGCTACAATCTGCAATTGGAGTATTTCCAGCCAGAAGGCGACCTGCTCGCGTTCATCAACGCGGGCGCGACTACGCCGCTTGATAACCCCATCGGTTTCGACCTTGCGTTCGATACGCTTGTGGGCGCGCCAGCAGGCGTAGCCGCTGGTGTGAAGATTATGCTGATGCCGCCGACTGCCAGCCGCGGCCTCTCGCTGGCGTTCTTCCCCTACGCGCAGTTGAACGGCGCAAAAGAAATCCCACTCAGCGAGTCGATTATGTTGTCCATTCGCGGCAACGCAGATTTCACGAAGGGCGTGTCTATCATCATCACGCCGGGCCGCCCGCCCGAAGCGAAAACGGGCTTCTTGGGCGGCAGCGTATCGAATCCGGCAGAAGCGCAAATCGGCATTAAAGTGATCCCGCCAGCCGATGAACCGGAACGACTGCTGTTCGGCACCGCTGATGGTACACGGGTCACCATCAAAACGGCGGGCTTTTCTTTTGGTGTGCAGGTAGCGGCCTCTAACAAGCTCGATGTGTTCGCCATAGTCGAGCTTGAAAACGCGCGAGTGGTTATCAAGCCAGCGCAGGGCGAAGCGGATTCGTTCCTCGCCAGCTTTTTGGGCCCCGATGGACTTTCAGCACAGCTTTCGTTGGGACTGCACCTTTCCAGCCTCACGGGTTTTCATCTCACGGGTTCAGGTGGGCTAGAGGCCAGTTTCCCGATACATCTCACGCTGGGGCCGATTGACTTCCAGGCGCTTTCCGTAGGGCTAAAAGCCGCCGGACAGGGTGTTGATTTTGAAGTAGGCGCGACACTCGCAGGCAAACTGGGGCCGCTCACCGCGATTGTTGACGGCGTGGGTTTCAAGATCAAAGCGCAGTTCCCCGACCCACCGACGGGCAACCTTGGCCCCCTCGATCTTGGATTTGGCTTTAAGCCGCCGAAAGGTGTCGGCCTGTCCATTGATGCGGGGGCGGTGCAGGGCGGTGGCTACCTGTTTTTCGATCCCGACAAGCACGAATATGCGGGTGTGCTGCAACTGTCACTCGCCAAAATCGTCACCGTCACCGCGATTGGCCTTGTCACCACACGAATGCCCGATGGTTCGCAAGGCTTCTCGCTGCTGCTGATTATCACGGCGGAGTTCGGCACAGGCATCCAGCTTGGATTTGGTTTCACGCTGCTCGGCGTCGGCGGGTTGATCGGACTCAACCGCACGATGCGGCTGGAAGCGCTGGCCGAAGGTGTAAAAAACGGCGCGCTCAGTAACATCATGTTCCCGCGAGACGTGATCGCCAATGCGCCGCGCATCATCAGCGACCTACGCAACTTCTTCCCGGCGGAGCAGGGGAAATTCCTTATCGGCCCGATGGTCAAGCTCGGTTGGGGGACGCCAACGCTGGTGAGCCTATCGCTCGGAATCATCATTGAGATTCCCGGCAATATCGCCATCGT
>JACMMD010000272.1 GCA_014379235.1 Anaerolineae bacterium | reverse complement strand
ATGACGCTCAACAGCAAACTCGCGGGGCACACCAACAGTTACCACACCCTGAGCTTTGAAGATGCGCTGGCCGGCATAGCCGCTGCTGGCTATAAATACGTCGAACTGAGCGCCGTCAAGGGCTGGACGGAACACGTCCCGCTCGATGCCGACGACGCAGCGCTCGATAACGTGCGAAACCTGCTGAATAAGTACGGGCTTACTCCTGTAAGCCTGAGCGGCCACTCTGACCTGACGACCAAAGCGGGTCTTGCCGATGGTCTCAAGGCGCTCGACCTTTGCGAACGCCTCGGCCTCGACCTGATGAACACCGCGATTGGCGGGCATTACAGCGAGGACGAAGACGAGGCCGGTTTCATGGACAACATCGGTGAATTGGCCGATGCTGCCGCCGCGAAAGGCATCATAATCGGCATCGAAATTCACGGCGACATCACCGCGTCGGGCAAGAAAGCCGCCGCCGTCATTGAGAAAATCGGGCGCGATAACGTCCGCATCAACTACGACACCGCCAACGTCGAGTTCTACGACAACGGCACGATGGCCGAGGACGATCTCGAATACGCCCTTCCTTATATGGTGAGCTGCCATCTCAAAGACCACATCGGCGGCCCGCGTGAATGGAACTTCCCCGCTCCCGGCGAAGGGCAGATCAACTTCGACAACCTGATTAACATCATGACGCAGGCCGGTTACAGCGGCCCCTTGAGCGTCGAAGTCGAGTTTGACGGCGGCGACTGGCCGCCGCTGGAAGAAGTCAACCGCTCGATGAAAAGCGCCTACGATCATCTGGTGTCGTTGGGCTTGTCCTGAATTTACACGTCCTGTAGGGGCACGATGCATCGTGCCCCTACTACAGCCTAGTCTGTAGGGGCGACGCATGTGTCGCCCGAATGTCTTGGGCGCTTCGTGAAGCGGCCCTACATTGACCAACTATTGTAGGGGCGACTGGCCAGTCGCCCCTAACCATCGCAAACAAGATTGTTTTCTCAAAGCAATGGAGCAATCCCTATGAAAGTTGGCGTTTTAGGTTCAGGCTTCATGGGCGGCACACACGCCCGCGCATTCGCCAAGCTGCCGGGTGTCGAAGTCGTGGCGGTGTCGTCGCGCAATCTGGAGAAGGCGCAAAAGCTGGCGGCGGAAGTCGGCGCACGGGCCACCACCGACGATATGGACATCGTGAACGACCCGTCTATCGACGTGATTAGCAACACCCTGCCGACTCACCTTCACCCCGAATTCACCACCGCCGCGCTCAAGTCCGGCAAACACGTTCTGCTCGAAAAGCCCTTCGGCCTCGATGTGGCGGCCTGTGACAACATGATCGCCGCGCAGCGCGAGAGCGGCAAAACGTTGATGATCGCCCACGTTTTGCGCTTCTGGCCGGAGTATGAAGTGCTGGTCGATGTGGTGCAGAGCGGCATCATCGGCAAGCCATTGTCGGCGGTGGCGCAGCGTTTATCGGTTGCGCCGGGTTGGGCCGACTGGTTCAAGAACCCCGAACTGAGCGGCGGCGCGGTTCTCGACCTGCTGATTCACGACATCGACGCGCTCAACTGGGTACTTGGCAAGCCGAAGTCGGTGTATGCGCGTGGCCACCAAGCCGCGCCGCACCTGTGGAATCACGTTCACCTGACCGTCGATTACGGTCACGCGCAGGGTTGGGCCGAAGGCACTCAGTTCATGCCGAAGGATTACCCATTCACCTGCGGCCTGAAAGTGCTGTGTGAAGGCGGCTCGGTGGAATTTCTGTTTCGCGCTGGCGGCGTCAGCGTCGAGATGGGCGGCGGCGCATCGCTGATGGTCTACGAAAACGGCAAGTCTTATACGCCTGACATCCCATCCGGCGACATCTACGAGCGCCAGACGGCGTACTTTGTAGACTGCATCAACAAGGGCAAAACGCCGGAGCACGGTACGCCGGAACAGGCGCGTCTCGCCGTCGCCACATCGAACGCAGCTTATCAATCGCTGGAAACCAACGTGGTGGTGACACTATGACAACTGCTCTAGCCATCGTCGCGCACCCTGACGACATCGAATTCGTCATCGCGGGTACGCTGCTGCGCCTGAAAGACAAGGGCGCGGACATCCATATGCTGAACATCGCCAGCGGCTCTTACGGCTCGATGATCCACAGCGAAAAAGACATCACGCGCATTCGTTGGGAAGAAGCGCAGGCCTCAGCGCGAGAGGCCGGCGCGACCATGCATCCGCCGCTGGTCAAAGACCTGCACATTTTCTACACCGTCGAACTGCTGCGCGAAGTGACGGCCATCGTGCGCGAGGTTCAGCCGGACATCGTGCTGACGCATTCGCCGCAGGATTATATGGAAGACCACATGAATGCTGCGCGGTTAGCCGTGACCGCCGCCTTCGTTCGGGCGCTGCCGCTGGTCGAGAGCGATCCACCTACCGCCGCTTTCCCCGGCGATACGATGGTCTATCACGCGATGCCGCACGGGGGCCGCGATCCGCTGCGTAAGCGCATTCAGGCTGAAATCTACGTGAACATCACCGACGTGTTGCAGCGCAAAACGTCGATGCTGGCCAAGCACGATTCGCAGAAAGCCTTTTTGGATGCCGCGCAGGGCATGGACTCGTATCTGATTTCGATGCAGGACTCGTGCCGCGAGTTCGGGCGCATGTCAGGGCGCTTTGAATATGCCGAGGGTTTCCGGCGGCACTCACATCTCGGTTTCGCCTCACACGATGGCGACCCGTTGAGTGACGCGCTCGGTGATCTCGCATGGACAGACCCGGCCTACATCGAGTCTTTGGGGTAATCGCACTTGTAGGGGCGTAACGTGTTACGCCCTTTCGTTTTCTTTCGTCGCTCCCCTCACGATGTTTTCCGCGTTCAAATAGGAGAGCCGCATGGTAGATGAGACCGTCACGCCAAGCGAGGAAGCCAAACCCCTTATCCCCAGAAGCACAGACAAGCGCTTTCTGCTGATCGTTGTTACGGCGGCTGTAATCGTGCTGGCACTCGGCGGAACTTTTGCGCGCCTCAATGGTGACGACTTTTGCTATGCGGCGGACGCTTACGGGTTCGGCGTGATCGGGTCGATGCAGCGCGCTTGGAACGCATGGGAGCCGCGCTACGGTTACTTCCTCGTCACAGCACCATTGTATTTGATCTTTGGCGACAGCGCGCCGATTGCGGCGGTACTCTTGTTTGTGCCCGCACTCGCAGCAGCATGGAGTTGGGCGCTGCGCTCGTGGCTGATGGGTGTCGGAATCGCGCTGGCGCTGATCTGGGCCATGCAGCCGCTGGCACAAACCCTTTATTGGCTTCCGGCAATGTCAGTCTATTTTGTTCCGCTCACCCTTGCCCCGATCTTGTGGCGCTTGCTATGTACGACGCGCTAACGTTTGCAATTGCGTTCTTAATGGCGGGCTTCGCCTATGAGTTTGCTCTGATAGAAGTGGCCGCGCTGGCGTTGTATGCGCTATATACCCGACGGCGGCGAGTTATCTTGGCACTTACAGGCGCGGTCATCGGCCTGATACTGGTGTTGAGCGGGCCGGCGAACGCGGAGAAGGCCATACTTTCCCCCTCACGAATGCCCATTTTCGAGGCGATGTTCGCTTCATTAGTGGTCGGCGCTGGAGTTGCCCTGCAAACACTACGCTTCACCCCCATCGCGGCGCTGCTGGCGCTGGCATTAGGCGTGTATATCGGCGTACCGCAGAATGTGAATCGGGTACGGACGCTGATCGGGTTAGTGATTGTGACGCTGGTCGGTCTAACGCTGTCGGTGTTTCCGCTGATCTACGCGATGTCCATGTATCCGTCGGGACGTACCCAGATTGTAGGCCGGGCGATCTTTATATTGGCACTGTTTTGCGGGGGCATGCTGTGGCGAAAACGGTAGCCGGAATCGTGATTGCCCTGTGTGCGCTGGTGATTGTCGTACAGGCCGTCGCTGAATGGCCAACCTACGCGCATTATCTCTCACTGGATACGTTGTATCCGGCGGAGATAACGTATCTCACCACCGAGCGTCGAGATGCTGCTCCTGATCCTTGGGAATATGAGTGCCGTGCGGCATGGAACGAACGCGCCAGTGTATCAATCGGGAATATGTTGTACCCCTTAAACCGCACCGAACAATAGCGTGACTATCCGCGCTATTAAACCCGACTGCATGATGTGGCTCGTATAATAATCTCTGTTGGGGCGCATCGTGATGCGACCTTTCGTTTCATTTTCTAGAAACGACTCTTGTCTCTAGGCTCTGGCGGGGACGACGGTTTGTAATACGCGACTGCGATTATCAGCGCGAAGATGATGAAGGGGATAATCAGAAACCAGATGCCGCTGATGAACGTGCCGAGGTCTTGGCCGGGGTTTCTCACATAGAGGAACGT
>JACMMD010000271.1 GCA_014379235.1 Anaerolineae bacterium | reverse complement strand
AGTTCCGCCGCCCGACGGGCCGCCGCCGGAATCGACAGGTATTCCTCGTACATGCTCTCAATCGAGGCCGGCCCTTCGGCCACATCGTCGATGCCAACCTGTGTATCGACTGCGGCGTAGCCTTTGAGCATATCACCGCGTCGTTTGAGTTCGACTTTGCCTTCGGGGGTACGCCCCATCGGGCCGGGGACGAGATACAGGATTTTCACGATGACCCTTTTCCACTAATAAGTGAACTTAATACCTCATAAGCTCTCGGTAGGGGCGCAGCATGCTGCGCCCCTACTAGGCATCTCGTTAACTTTCAATTTTTTCCAGCGCATGTACGACGGATTTCGTCGCACTCTCGAACTCCCACGTCACGCGGTTGATGCCGCGCACGAGATGCGTTTGAATGATATGGCGCTCGTGGCCGCTGGCAGCCTGCAACTGCATCGCTGGAGCGATATCCGGCAGCGGCGGAATCTTGACGGCGGGTTCAGTACGGAAGCGCCCTTCCCGCGTGAAATTAATCAAAATCAGGCTGCGACCAAGTTCTAAGATAGCGTCGTTGTAGGCGCGCACCGCCGGATCAGACACCGACTTGGCCATCAGTTCGCTCGAATGCGAGTACAGGCGGTTGAGCGCGTCATCCAGTGCGGACAGCGCATCGAACGCGGGCGAGAAATCCACTTCGTCACCAGCGGCCTGCGAATAGGTCGTCAGCGTCTCGTGGAACTCCGCCGCCAATCTGCGGAAGTCGAAGGGGTGAATAGGATTATTCAGCGTTCGCTGCAAGGTCGCCACATACACGCGCAAATCGCGCATCAGGTTATCTTTGTCCGCGATTTCGAGCTGATCGTTCTCAGTGTGCCACGCGATATTCGCGCCGCAGCCGCCGACGGGGTAGTAATCTTTCTCCGCCAGCATGTCTTTGGGCATGGTCGAAAGCAGCATGAAAAAGCCCGAAATGCCGATATTGTTGAACGAGTAGTCGCCTGCTTGATGCGGACGTTCGCCATGCGATTCGAGGCCGGTCACGTCCTTGATGGCCTGCTTGCAGAAATCCTCGGCTTCGGTCATCCACGACACGTCGTAGTATTCCGTCGCCCAACGGCATCCCGGCGAGTCGATGTCCACCTGTGCGATACAGTTGCGCGCAAGGTCGAGGCCGAAGTTATCGGCGTACCACGTCGAACCCGCATAACGTCCGGTAGAATGTCCCGGCCACCACGCCACTTTGAGCGTCCGCGCCAGTTGGCCTTTGTGATCGTTGAACACCCGCGCCAGTTCCAGCAGCGTACCGTCGCCAACAGCGTTATCGCCAATGCCCACGTCCCACGAGTCATAATGCCCGTGAACCAGCACAAAGCGATCCGGTTCTTCCATGCCTTCGATGGTCGCTTCGATGACCGGGCATTTCATCCAGCCCTCGTTCATCTCGGTGAACAGCGTGACTTCGACTTCGCCCGCTTCAAGCTGTTTGAGCAGCGCTTCACCGTCAGGGCGGCTGATCGAAATCACGGCGCTGCGCGGCTGGCGCTGGTAGTTGTCAAGGTCAGGCGCGCCCCAGATCGTCGTGCAGATGCCCCAGTGAATATCCTCGCCGGGATTGATGTAAATCTGCGCGAGAGCGCCTTTCTGCTCCAACAGGCGCACAGGCGGCGGGCCGCCGTAGCCGTCGATGATGACAATTTTGCCCGTCACATCTGCGTCCGATGCGGGAGTCACATCGAACAGGTCAACGCTGCGCGGTGAATACAGGCTCGGTATGCTAACCAGCTTGCCGGTGATGCCTTGCGGGCCGGTGCTGATCGAGAAGGCCGGGCTTTTAGCGCGGATGCTT
Organism: Anaerolineae bacterium; assembly: GCA_014379235.1. Taxonomy (GTDB): domain Bacteria; phylum Chloroflexota; class Anaerolineae; order Aggregatilineales; family Phototrophicaceae; genus JACMMD01. The sequence continues at coordinate 1,148 of JACMMD010000271.1, read as the reverse complement.
TTGTCACCAACTTCAAGCGATGACTTCACGGGTACGCTCAAGAACAAATCCGGCTCGTAAACCTTGAACGGTACGCCCAAGGCCTTGAGACGGCCCGCCATATATTCGGCGGATACGCGCTCATCCTCGCTGCCGGATTCGCGTACCAGTGTGGTGAAGCGCTCGATCAACGCCCAAGGCTCATTAATCGACAGCGCACTCAGCAGCGATTCCTCAAGTGATGCAGTAGTCGGTTCGTATAACGTTGTCATAAGCGACTCCTTGTAAGAGCAAACCCGCGAAATTTTCTGTAGGGGCGAACCTATGTGTTCGCCCTGCATTAGGGCAGACACGCAGGTCTGCCCCTACGAAACTCTATTTCACAATGCCATTGGTGTGCGGTTGGCGTGTCTTAAAGCCAAGCGATGCGGATATTTGATCGGCGGCTTCTAACGCCAGCGGGATATAACGCGCCACGCACTCGTCCGAAAAACGATGCGACGGCCCGGCTATCGACAGCGCGGCGATCACCCTGCCGCGATAGTCGCGTATCGGTGCGGCAATCGAATGCGCGCCCGTATCGAGTTCATCAACGACCACCGCGTAACCGTCGACGGAAATCTGCGCGAGTCGCTGTGTGAGCGCCTCTCGTTCCGGCGAAGCTACATCGGCCAGCAGCGACTCACGCTCGACATCCGGCATGAATGCCAGCAGCACTTTCGGTATGCCGCCGAAATACATCGGCACACGGCGGCCCACCTGCGCGAACAGCCGGATCGAGCGCGGCGATTCACGCACAGCGATGCACAGGGCATCCGTGCCGCTCACCACGCCAAGAAAGATCGTCTCGTGGGTTTCCGCAACCAACCAATCGAGCGCCGGATCGCTGGCTTTGAGCAAGCTCGATTGGTCGTGGATGTGCTGGCCAAACGCCAGAAAACGCAAACCGAGACGATAGCGCCCGGCCTCGTCGCGTTCGACCAAGTGATTTTTTTCGAGTGTGAATAGCAGGCGGAAAACTTTGTTCTTGACCAGCCCTGATGCCTGCGTGAGTTCAGCCAGCGTCAGGTCATCGCTGCTGGTTTCGAGCAGTCCGAGGAGTTGGATAGCATCTTCGAGAACGGCAACCGTGTAGTCGGTCAAATGTGTCGCCTTGAAGGTGTTATATT
>JACMMD010000270.1 GCA_014379235.1 Anaerolineae bacterium | reverse complement strand
GGAGCAGTTCCAGAACGTGATTGACAAGGGCGACAAGCTGCCGACCTATGTCATCAACACGCTGATTTACTCGGTTGTCAGCATTAGTGTCGTATGCATTTTCGCAGCGATGGCTGGCTATGCGCTGGGGATGCTGCGTTTTCCGGGTTCGCAGATCATTGTGAACAGTATGCTAGGCATCTTGTCGATCCCGTGGATTATTCTGGTTGTGCCGCTGCTAATTTTCGAGTTCCAATTGAAGATTTGGAACACGCGCATCGGCCTGATTTTGCCGTATATCGCGCTCTTCTTGCCGGTTGCTATATGGATTATGCGCGGTACGTTCATCGGAATGCCGCGTGAATTAGGCGAGGCGGCGCGTATGGATGGCGCAAGTGAATTCGTGGTGTTCCGGCGGGTGTATCTGCCGATGGCCAAGGGCGGTGTCGCAACGGTAATCCTGCTTACATTTATCGACATTTGGAACGAAGTGCTGCTGGCGGCTTCGCTGGCGATCAATCCGCAGATCGCCAATATCAATACCGGACTGCGCGTGTTGGCCGATGAGGGGCAGTCGTTCGCGTTTGGCACATTGAGCGCGGCCATCATCGTCGCCATGATTCCAACGTTGATTGTGTTCGTTGTCTTGCAGCGTTACTACGTGCGCGGTATCAGCGAAGGTGCGCTGGCGGGTTTTTAGAAAACGTACCAGTCCCAAGTACAGAGTAAGACTTGCGGTTCGTACTCTAAGTGATTTCTCACCACTGAAAGTAAAACTCTTATGGATCACATCACGCCGAAAATTAATTTCGCCAGCGAACTGTCGGGCTTGTATGATCTACAGGATAAAGTAGCCTACATTCCCGGCGGTTATGGCGGCATTGGCGAGGCAATTGCGTGGGGATTGGCCCTGCGCGGCGCAAAGGTGGTCGTCTCTGGACGAAGCGCAGACAAAGCCGATACTCTGGCCCAACAGATCAGCGACGCAGGCTACACAGCGGCAGGATGCAGATTGGACGCTCAGTCGGTGGCTGACATCCGCGACTCGGTGGATTTTGTCGTTGATACTTACGGTGCGCTGGACATCCTCATCAACTGCGTCGGCATCCAGATCGAGCAGTCTATCCTCGATGTGACTGAAGATGCCTTCGATGCCGTGTACGAAACCAACCTCAAAAGCGCGATGTTCTTAGCGCAAGCGGCGGCGCGTCACCAGATCAACGCAGGACGCGGTGGCAAACAGATTCACCTTTTGTCGGTACGCGCACAGTTGGGGCTGCGCTTTCGCGGCTACTCGGCCTATACCAGCACCAAAGGTGCGCTGGTGATGCTGGTCAAGCAGCACTCGCTAGAACTCGCGCCGCATCAAATCACTGTCAATGGCCTCGCGCCGACGTTCGTGTATACCGAGATGATTCGTCACGTCATGGAGAACGACGAGTTCCGTAACCAACTAGTGGCGCGCATCCCGCTTGGGCGCATCGCTGACCCGAAAGACATCGTTGGCCCGGCGTTGTTCTTTGCCGCACCCGCGTCGGATTTCGTAACAGGGCAAGTCTTATACGTCGATGGCGGCATCACAGCAAGCCAATGATACATACATAGCAAGACCATTCACTCGCTAACGCCAACTGATGTCTACATCTTCCGAAGTGAGGATACTCTCAGAATTTCTCAGCGATACAACCTTTTTTTCACCGGGTATAAGGTCGAAATAGTTATCGGATAAGTGCGTTGACTCGTTCGATACCTTGAAGTGAACAAAGTAGGCGAACGCCGCAGCAGTCAGCGTCACGCACAGTTCATGCTCGTTGACCTGTGCGATTTCCACGCTTGGGCTAACCGGGACACGAGCCAAATCTTTCATCATGCAGAAGAAATGCCGGTTGTCTGGGAACACGCGCTCTACTGATGTGACCGCGAGATAATAACCGGTGCGGTCTGCAAAGCGGTCAGCATTCCAACATGCAACGGCCTCGCTGATATTTGCTCCGACATTCAAGACATAGGTTTCTTCCCAAATCGTCTCGCCTGTAAACGCCTGCAAGCGCACGATGACCGTTGTTGAAACTAACGCCAGCGTGTCATTGGTTATCCACAACTCCACGCCTTCATCTGTTACAGCTTTGAACGACGCGAGGATCGGCGCATAAGCGCGTTTCACGGAGTAGTAACCGGCCTTCCCGAAGCCATAATAATCAACAACGCTCCAACTGAGTACAGGCCAGCAGTCGTTAAGCTGCCAGAAAAGCGTCCCCGAACAGTGCGGCTTGCGACGGCGGAAATGCTCGATGCCGAACTTTAGCCCTTCGGCCTGCGCGATCATGCTGAAGTCGACGTAATCTTCCAACGTAGTCGGCAGCCCGGTGACGGCCAGCATCAGGTTATCGCCCTTGTTCTTCGGGTCGTCTTTGTTGTGGTGATCCATTGACGCGCTGTGATGGTAACGTTGATCGGCGGGTATATTGCGGCGCAGCGTTTCGTAGACCGGGCTGGCGTGCATCCCAAATTCGCTGATAAAGCGGCCCGTATCTTCGGCATAGTGTGCAAACGAGACACCATCAGGCGTATTGACTCGCGGCGGCTGTTCACCGAAACGACGCGGCACAAGGCCGTGCCACACCTGCCAATTGTGGCGGTTGCCATCTTCCATGCTGGCATAATCGCTGCCGCCATAAGGACTACCCGGCCAGTAAGGCGTTTGTCCATCCAGTTCGGTAACGATCTGCGGCAGAATACGATCATAATAAAGCGTACCGGGAACGGGGTAATCCGTTCGATCCCAGTAGATTTGATCGTGTATCCACTGGTTTTCATTGTTGCCACACCATAAAGCAAGACACGGATGATTACGTAGTCGTGCAACCTGATAACGCGCTTCGGCTTCTACTTCACCGACGAAAATCGGGTCGTCTTCGGGATACATGGCGCAGGCGAACATGAAATCCTGCCACACGAGCAGTCCCAACTGGTCGCACAGATTGTAGAAAATGTCATGCTCGTAGATGCCGCCGCCCCATACACGAATCATATTCATATGGGCATCATGCGCGGCGGCCAGCAGCTTTTGATAGCGTGCATCGGGCAGTCCGCCAACGAATGAATCGGCAGGAATCCAGTCTGCGCCGCGTGCAAAAATGGGAACGCCGTTGAGAATAAAACGGAAGAACCGTGTGCCGCGCTCCTCCGGGTCTGGCGATTGATCGAGCGAGATCGTGCGAATACCCGCCTGCATTTCAAGCGTATCAATGACGTTCGCGCCTTCACGCAATTCGAGGCGCAGGTTGTACAGCGCGGGCGTACCGAGATCGTGCGTCCACCAAATCTGCGGATGCTCGACCTGAAAATAGACAGTCGCCCGCAATTGGTGAGGTTGGAGCGTGATCGTTTGCTCCACGATTTCGCCAGAGTCACCGTTAACAGGCGATAAGCGGATACTTGCTTGGAGCGATTGGTCGGTGGCGAAGCGCTCAACATCAATACGCACTGCCACGAGCGCAATATCTTGTTCGAGGTCGATTTTTAAGGTGTGGAAATGCGCGCCATCCAGCACCGCTCGACGTTCACGCCGGAGTTCAACAGGCCGCCAGATGCCCACCGTCGGCAGCCGAGGCCCCCAATCCCATCCATACCCATATTGGGCTTTCCGCATCAACACTCGTTCGGGATTTCTTCCCCAAGCGTTAAATTTTTCTAGGCGTTCAGAGTCAACGTGGTCAAGCGGACGATCAAAACAAACGGCCAGCGTGTTGCTGGCGCGCAGTTTTCCGGTCACGTCAAACACCGCTTCACGGAACATGTTCTGACTCTGGCCAAGCTGCTCGCCATTGAGCCACACCGTCGCAAAGGTATCGAGTCCGTGAAAAACCAGTCTCAGCCGTTCGTCCGGCTGAAGGCTGTCACTTGGCGCGGGGAAGGTTGTACGATACCACCATTCGCGGTCTTCGACCCACGCGCATTCGAATTCATTTTGATCGTAAAACGGGTCAGCGATACGTCCAACCGCGATCAATGCCCGATGCACATCACCCGGTACAGGTACAGGTATCCACTGCTGATCGTCGTAAGTTTCGGTGTGGGCGCCCGCCAGCAGTCCTTCACCGGGCGCGAAATCCACCAGTTTCCATTCATTAAACATTTAGAACGTGAGCCTTTCCATGAAGTCGCGGCACATCGGCCAGCAAACGCTGCGTGTATTCGTGCTGTGGAGATTCCAGTACCTGTGCCACCGGGCCTTGCTCGACGATTTCACCACGATACATGACCAGAATCCGGTCACTCAGATAGTTCGCCTGTCCCAAATCATGTGTGATAAAGAGGATACTCATGTTATGACGCTTACGCAGATCCATGAGCAGATTGAGCACTGTGACGCGCAGGGAAGCGTCGAGCATACTCGTCGGCTCATCTGCAATGAGCAGCTCCGGGCCAGTCACCAGCGCCCGTGCGATCATCACCCGTTGAAGCTGCCCGCCAGAAAGTTGATGCGGCAGCTTTGCGAGGATGTCAGGTTCGAGGCCAACTTCTCTGAGCGAGTTGAAAACTCGCTGCTTGCGCTCGCTGCTGGTCAGGCGAACGTCCAGCACGTTTAGCGCCCTATCGAGAGAACGACGAACGCTATAAAATTGATTGAAGGCCGCGAACGAATCTTGAAACGCGCCCTGCACTTTTTGCCAGTAGATTTTGAGTTCGTTGTTTCGGTGCAGCTTGGTTACGTCCTGCCCATGAAGCAAAATTTGACCGCCTGTTGGGTCTAATAACCGCAGTAACAGACGCGCAAGCGTTGACTTGCCGCTGCCGCTTTCGCCAACGATGGCCACGATTTCGCCCGGTTGGATGCTGAACGACACGCGGTCAACGGCGCGCAGCATATCCGGGCCATGACCAAACGTGCGGCACACGTTTTGCGCTGCCAGCAGGGGCGCTCCCCTTGAGTTCGTAGTCATCGCTCTGTCTCCTTGACCGCCGTTTTTTCAAGCTGTTCTAGCGTCCACCAGCAGGCAGCAAAGCGGCTGTCGTCACCCACAATCGGCGGCGCTTCGCGTGAGCATTTGTCCATGACATAGGAGCAGCGCGGATGGAAGCGGCAGCCGCTCGGCGGATAACGCAGGTCAGGTGGCGCGCCCGGAATGCCTTTGATTTGACGCCCGCGAAGCTGGGGGTCTATGTCCAGCGTCGAGGCGATTAGCGCTTGAGTATAAGGATGCTGCGGCGATTCAATAACTTGGCTCGTCGTGCCAGTCTCGACAATTTTGCCCGCGTACATCACGGCGATGCGGTCAGCGATGTTGCTCAACATGGGCAGGTCGTGGGTGATGTAGACAACACGGGTGATGAAACCGCGCTGCAAGAGTTCTTGAAGCAGTACGATGAACTGCTTCTGAGAGGATACGTCGAGAGCAGAGGTTGGCTCATCGGCGATCAGCACCTTCGGGTTGAGCAGCGTTGAAATCACAGCGACGACGCGCTGACGCATACCGCCGCTCAACTGGTGCGGATAACTATCTAAGACGCGAACAGGTAAAGAAAGCTGCTCTAACCGCTCCTGTGCCTGTCGAATAGCATCGTGTGGGCGCAGCGATGGATTATGAGAGCGCACCACGTCTACAATGAAATCACGTATACGCGCTGTAGGATTCAGGGAGTTCATCGCACGCTGAGGAAGCAGCGCTACTTGTATTCCACGCCACCCTTTCGGAATGCGGATTTGTTCCGTCAAGGGGAGTCGGTGATCCCCTAATGCCATTTCTCCACTGGCAACTGTGAGGTTGCGTCCCGCTGTAAGCGACATCACCGCTGCCAGAGTGGATTTGCCGCAGCCCGACTCGCCAACAATACCGAAAACTTCGCCTTCCGACACCGATAACGATACGTCATCCACCGCTTTCACGGGCGGGCCAGAACCAGCAGAATAATGTGCCCGCACATTATAGACATCCATCCTTGTCGTCCTTTAATTTTGGCTCTTGTTCAAAACGAGTGCTGGCAGTGGGCTTAAGCCCACTGTTCAACGCAAATTCACTAGTTCTGGACATGAGCCAAGTACGTTTACCCTTTTCGCAGGCGCGGATTAAATATTTCATCGATGCTGGACTGCAACAGCAGCAGCGAGAACGCGATCAGCGTCAGGAATAGGGTTGGCGGCACGAATGCCCACCACGCGCCGGTACGCACCGATTCCCACAGCAGCGCCCATTGCAGCATGATACCGAGCGAAACCCCTCGATCAATCCCTAGCCCTAACATGCTCAATGCCGCTTCCTGCAATATGCCCGCGTTGAGTTGAAGAACGAAGGCCATCACGATGTACGAAAGCATATACGGAATGATTTCCCACATAATTAGCGACAGCGTACCCACGCCCGATAGACGGGCCACGTCTACGTGTTCTCGCGTTCGTAAGCTGCTGGTTTGGGCGCGCACCGCGCGCGCTGTCCATGGCCATGTCGTTGCGCCGATGATGATTCCCATGCCAAAAACTTCATGCGAACTTAGGGCGATAGACAGCAAAATCAGGATCACAATCGAAGGAATGGTGATGACTACGTTGGTAATGGTCATCAGTATCTCTTCAATCAGGCCGCCTTTGTAACCTGCGACTGTGCCAACGGTGACACCGATCAAGGTCGCTATCGTGCCCGCGACCAGCCCGATACTGAGGGATGTGCGCGTACCGTGCATGAGCTGCGTAAACACGTCCCGGCCAAAATTGTCCGTACCGAACCATGCAATCTCCGACGGTGGATCGTATAACATGCCGACGATCTTCATCGGATTAGGCCTATCGAAGATCACCGGCCCAAGCACGGCAAACAACACCACCAGCAGCAGCAGCGTTACGGCGAACAGAAATCGCGGGTTAGCGTGGCGCACTCTTCTGAAAGAATTTCGCAGCAGCAGCGTAAGCGATGACTCCTTGTGGAGTTCTGCCTGTTGTTTTGGAATTGCAGTCATGCGTCTGCCTCACCGTTCCCCGGCTCGTTGAGCGCGGATTCTAGGATCGATAAAACCGTAGGCGATATCTGCTAGGAAATTTGCGACCAGCACCCCAACCATGATAAGCAGCGTGACACCTTGTATGACGGTGTAATCATTGAGGCGGATGGATTCGTACAGTAAGCTGCCGATACCGGGATACCCAAAGACGATTTCAGTAATGAGCGCCCCGCTGACCATCGAACCTATCGCCAGTGCCAAACCGGTGACTTGCGGCAGCATCGCATTACGGAAAATGTACCGGACAACGCGACTGTCGTCGACACCTAGACTCCGCGAAAAGCGCACATAATCGGCATCCAATTCATAGACGGACATTGCACGCATTCCAATTGCCTGCCCACCGATGAAGACAATCACCAGCGAAAGAAAGGGCAGCCAGTAATGATGCACGGCACTGGCAATGAAAGTCCAATTCAAACCGGGGCTAATCGCAAAACTGTAGCCGCCGCCTGCGGGAAATAACGGCCAGTATACGGCGAATACGTAGAGTAGGATGATGGATAAACAGTAATACGGCATACTTGATGTAAACAAGAATGCAGGAAACAAACTGCGATCCAGCCAGCCCTGTCGATAAGCAGCTACCGCGCCTAGTACATTACCAAGAATCCAGCCAACGAGAACTGCCGGTAGTTGCAGCGCGATAGTCCAGGGGAGCGCGTCGCCAATCAGCGTTTGCACTCTTACTGGCGAACGTGCAAAGGATACACCTAAATCCCCTTGCGCCAGCCTCTTGACGTAAATGATAAACTGCTCCCAGATTGGCTTATCCAACCCGAAATCAGCAATATAGGCCGTGTATATTCGTTCCTGCGCCTGACCGCTGACCCCGCCTCCCATACCCATTTGCCCGACAATAACATCTACTGGATTTCCGGGGATCAGACGGGGCAGCAGGAAGTTGAGAACTAAGGCGATAAAGAAGGCTAAAACAAACCAAAACACTTTATTGAGAATGTAAAGCTGAAATTTAGACATGTTTTACCTGTGGATGGTGAGCAGCCCGATTGCGGGCTGCTCACTCCTCAAAAACACTTTGATACACCGGAACCGGCCAACTCTACAAAGTCTGTTTAGAGATGACCGGCTGGCTCATGGCCGTCCTCTACTCGCACACGCTTATGACGTTATAGATCGAGAGCGCGGCACGCTCTGGCAGCGGCAAACCCACTGCATTATCAGCGGTTGGGAAACCGCACCAGACCGACTCGTTGAATTCGTAGAATTCCAATGGTCGATACATGAGCGGAATCGCCGGGATATTTTCCTGATAGATTCGGTCAAGTTCAGTGTACAGCTCTTGCAGTCTGTCCACATCGCTGGTCGCCGCTGCCTCATCCAGCAGAGCGGCCACATCAGGATGGCTGAAGCGTCCCCAGTTCCAGAACGCCTGCTCACCGAAATCTGCTACACCCCGGTCATCGAGCACGTCATGGAAACGCTGCCAAGGCTGGGCGGGCGATGCGCCTGAGTGAGAAAAGACCACCAAGTCGAAGTCACCGTTATTCCGGCTACTGAGCAGCAGCGGATATTCAGGATATTCGGTGAAAACCTCAATGCCTGCTTCCGTGGCGCTCTGGGCAGCCAGATCAGCAGCGGCATTCCAGTCAGTCCAGCCAAAGGTCGAAAGCAGAGTGTATGGCCCAAGGCGGGTGCCGTCAGGCAGCACGTAAATGCCGTCAGCCCCCATTGTCGCTCCGGCTTCCTGCTCTAGAATCTCGCGGGCGCGGTCAGGATTGTACTCCCACCCAAGCTCGGCTGCCTGCTCGGCGTTGAAGAACTGAGCCTCGCCGCCGCTTGGAAGAACAATACTGGGTTGCGCCGGGGCCGAGTAGCGAGACATAGCAACAGCGGCGATTTGCGGATAGTTGATTGCATACGCCAGCGCACGGCGAACCGCCACGTTGTCCAACCCCGGCTTATGAATATTGATATTCAGGAACGGAATATTGCCGGGAACATGATAAGGTTCTTCGGCGAACCATGTGCCCACTGGCAAACCATCTTCTTCCCACATCTGCCAGATTTGCGGCGCGAACTGCTGCGACAAATCCACTTCGCCGCGTTGCAGTGCAAGGTTGCCCGCGTCGTTACTGCTGAAGATCGGATGCACAACGTAGCGTGGCGCGGGCAAGCCGTAGATTTCCGCACCCCAGTAACCGTCAAAGCGTTCGATTACGACACGCTCGGTGGAAGTGTCCATGACGGTGTAAGGGCCAGAGCCAACCGGCGCCTGCTCGTCATACTGCAACACGGGAGTGTCTCCATCTGTGCGCTCTGCCCAGATATGCTCCGGCACAATATCGACTCTGGCGAAGAAATCATTGACGATGCCGGGATTGACCTGATCGGGATTGAGCGTGAATTCGATGGTCTGGTCATCCCCAGCAGTCATCTCAGACACGTAATCCCAGAAGGTGCTGTAGTACAAGTCTTCATTGGTCTGGGCAAGCTCGAAACTGAAGACCACATCGGCAGCGGTCAGCGGTTCGCCATCCTGCCATTGTGTGCCTTCTTGCAGGGTAATCACGCCAGAAATGCCATCATCGCTCCATGTCAGATCGCTGGCCAGCAGTGGGTCAAGCGTGCCAGCCACGCTGTTGAAGACGAACAGCGTTTCGTAGAGCTGCTTGTGTGTGTTTAGAGCAGGCCATGTCGCGCCGTTGTACGCGAGGGGATTGTAGGAAGTAGGCGGGCCAAATTGGAAACCAGCGACATACAGCGTTTCGTCGCGCGGTAGTTCGTCCTGCGCGACCACCATATTCACGCTAAGTGCCACCAGCAGAAGAGCCAAAATAGCTAAAAACAGTCTCTTACT
>JACMMD010000021.1 GCA_014379235.1 Anaerolineae bacterium | reverse complement strand
TCGCCGCCGTGATGTACAACTTGGCGTTATAGCTGCGCGCCGTGAGGACGGTGAGCAGCGCTTCGCTGTCGCTGCCGAGCATGACCATCAGCGCGTGGGCGCGTTCGACACCCGCTTTGCGTAGGGTTATATCGTCGGTTGGCTTGCCTTCGATGACCAACATATCTTTATCCCGCAGTTCGTCGGCGTGGGTAGGGTCGCTGGCGATGACTACGATCACGTCTAACAGCGTTTGCCCGCGCAGAAACGGGCGCGAGATCGCCCAATAGATGCGGCGCACAACGGCGCGTGGACGCGCATAATGGCCGAGTTCGTCGTCGCCAAACAGACGATCTAGTAAGTGATCGAGCGGCCTATAAACCCGCTCCAAATTTGAAGCGCGGCGTCGTTCGGCGTTATTCAACAGGCTGTTGATGGCTTGATCGACGAGTTCACCAACATCACCGCAGATGATATAGTGGTTGGTCAGTTGGTCGATACGCCGTTGGGCACGGCGGATGCGGCGCAGGTCGCTGATAATGGGGCTAAAGAAAAAGCTGGCCGTTGCTTGCAGACCGAAGGCGAACACGCTGATTCCGGCGAAGATCAGGAAAATCGTAAACACACGTCCGGGGACGCTGCGCGCATACACATCGCCGTAGCCGATGGTCGCCAGCGTGATGACGGTCAGCCATATCGAGTCGAGCAGTTCCAGTCCTTCAATCACCATGAAGCCGATCACGCCAATCGAGATGACGACGGCAATAGCGACCAGCGCGATTATGATTTGACGGCGGGTATCTTTGAACGAGTCCATTCAGTTCGCCAAGCAACTCAAGGTTTAGACGATAAGCGGAATGATGAGATTGTAACCAAGTTAATGGTCAGGATGCGAAGGGGATTTCAAGACACGAACGCGGCCTAACGGAGCGTCAACTCTTGAACCACTTCAACAGGCGCATGACCACGCTGCGCCGCTCGGTAGTTTCAGGGCGATACTCACTTTGTAACTGGAGTGTGAGGTATTGCAATTCCGAGCTTCTCAAGCGCGCTCCATACACCATCACCCAATCATCGTCCAATATCCGCAAGTCACGCGGGGGACGCTTATAGAGCTTCTGGTAAGCATCAGCGTAATGTAGAGCAGCCTGTTCGGCGCTCGAACTGTAATTCATTGCAAACCTCGAATTTGGGATGTCACTATTTATCATAACAAATTTCATAAAAGACAACGATAATTATTTCGATCAGGATTGCTTTCAATTAGAGGCTGTAGACGTGGGCCAGCCCTGTGCAGTCAGCTATAATTAAAACAAGTTGATGTGATGCTCGAAGGGACAGTGATGACAGCGTTTACACAAACAATCTATGACGATGCAGTAGCGGCAATTCAAGCGCGAACCTCGCTGCGGCCTGCTATCGGTCTGGTGTTAGGCTCGGGCTTGGGTGGGTTGGCGGACACGCTGGAAGATCGCATCGCCATCCCATACGAGGAAATCCCCGGCTGGCCGCAGTCAACCGTACATGGTCACAGCGGCAAACTTGTGATCGGGCGGCTAGAAGGGCAAATTGTAGTCGCGCAGCAGGGGCGGGCGCACTTCTACGAAGGCTACACCATGCAGCAGATTACCATGCCCATTCGTATCATGCACCTGTTGGGCGCGCACACCGTCATTTTGTCCAATGCGGCAGGTGGCTTGAACCCTGATTTTGTTGTGGGCGATTTGATGCTCATGAACGACCACATTAACTTTGTCGGCATGGCCGGCAGCAATCCGCTGATGGGCCCCAACGACGAACGTTTCGGCCCGCGCTTTGTCGGCATGACGCAAAGCTACGATAAACGGCTGCGTGAACTGGCGCATCAAGCCGCCGTTGAAGCTGGCGTCACTTTGCGCGAGGGCGTGTATATTGCGCTCTCAGGCCCGAACTACGAAACGCCTGCTGAAATCCGTATGCTGCGAATGATGGGCGCGGATGCGGTAGGTATGTCTACCGTACATGAAGTCCTTGTAGCGCGCCATGCGGGGATGCGCGTCATAGCTTGTTCGGGCATTACGAATGTGGCTATCGATAACATCGACTCCAACCTCGAAGCCAACCATGAGGAAGTGCTGGATGCGGGTAAAATACTCGTGCCCAAGCTGACCGCTGTCGTCAAAGGGGTTTTGAAGGCGCTTTAGCATGACCACGATGGTTTTCTTTGTCGAACAAATCGCCATCGGTCTGTACATTCTGATCGGTGTTGCCTTCGCCTATATCTGGTGGAAATGGGCGAGGACTCGCCGCGCCTATCGTTCGACCTATTTTGAACTTGAACGCGATTTACACCGCAACGCGGGCGCGGATTACGTGACTGTGATGATCTTGATGTTCGAACTGCTGCTGGTGGTGGTCGGCATCCAGCGCGTGGTTGCGCCTACTATTCGCGGCACGTTCGATATGTCCGAACTCGTGGCGATGAGCGTACAGGATGGTGTCTATATATCACCGACACCGTTTGTTTCTGGTAATGGGGCCATCGACCCCAGCGGTGTTCAGCTTGGCGAAGAAGACCCGGCGGCACAAGTTTTCGTGACACCGACGCTGACACCCACGCCTGTTGGAACGATTTTGCCGAATGCGCCGCCGATTGTTGGCTGTGAAAATCTCGATGCGGCGTGGCTGCAAGTGCCGACTAACGGTATGGTGGTGTTCGAGCCGATTAACGTGGTCGGTGTGGCCAACACCGACGATTTCGCCTACTATCGCTTTGAACTGCGCGGGCCAAGCACCAACGGCAACTACGCCATTTTGCAGGAATATACTCAGCCCGTCGCCAGCATCAGCGAACTTGGCCAGATCGTGCCATCGTTCTATGAATTGGGCGAGTATCAGTTCCGGCTGACGGTGTTCGACACGACGAATGCGCTGCAAGCATCGTGCATGGTGACGATTTACATTCGTGAGCCGATCCCAACGCCGACACCTATCGCTCCGGCATCATAGGCGATCAAGCTGTGTCGCGTCCATCACTAGGGTTTATCGGCGCGGGTAAGGTGGGCTGTACGCTGGCGCGTCTATTACAGCAGGCGAGTTATCGCGTCGTTGCAGTTCACAGCCGCACGCCTGAATCCGCCGAACGCTTGGCACGACAGGTGCAAGCGCAGGCCGTCAATACGCCAGACGAGGTTATAGCGCGGGCCGATTTGACGCTGTTAACCGTGCCGGATGACGAAATTTCAACGGTAGTTGGTTTGATCGTTGGCGAAGTTCGCGGCAAAGCTGTGGTTCACACATCCGGCGTGCATGATGCGACAGCGCTGGCTGTGTTGGCACAACGTGGCGCGATGGTGACGTTGGGCAGTTTGCATCCGGCATTTCCGTTCGCGGATGTGGAATCATCGGTAGCCAATCTTCCCGGCGCGACGTTCGCGCTAGAGGCTGAAGCCGAACCGTTACGCAGTTGGCTGCACAAGATGGTTCTGGCTCTTCATGGACGCGCAATGGTCATAGCGCCGGGGCAGAAAGCGGCGTATCATGCCGCCTTAGCCATCGCCAGCAATTACACGGTGACGCTGTATGCGGCGGCTGAAAAGCTGCTGCTCGCGTTAGGCGCAGACCGCGAGACTGCTGATGGTGCGTTGAATGTGCTGCTGGCAGCGACAATTGAGAACTTGCGCGTTCAAGGCGTTCCCGCTGCGCTAACTGGGCCGCTTGTGCGCGGCGATGTTGGCACAGTAGCGGCGCATCTGACGGCTTTAGAACATGATCGATTGTTACACGACACTTATAGTCAACTGGCGCGCCTCACACTGCCGCTCCTCGAAGCCAGAGGTGTACCAACCAGCGCGATTGAACAGCTTTTGAATGTTGAATAGGATGCGAACAATGCGACTAACCATTCGTGACATCCAGAAAATGAAAAGCAAGGGTGAATTGATCGCTATGATGACGGCCTACGATGCCACCAGCGCGCGCCTCAGCGAACTGGCTGGTGTACCCATGAT
>JACMMD010000269.1 GCA_014379235.1 Anaerolineae bacterium | reverse complement strand
GTATCTGTTTGAGGATCAAATTACTGCCCCTGTTGCCGAGGGCAAACTGATCCGGGTTCTGACAAAGTGGTGTCTGCCCTCTCCGGGCTACTACCTGTATCATCCCAACCGTCGCCAGACGCCGCCTGCCTTGGCTGCGTTGATTAATGCTCTGAAATCGAGGTTAGAGCCATGACTGTTCATCAGGCTTTGGGCGTGGCACAATCAGCACTGTCTCAAGAAACTAAACACAACGCAATAAACGTCAATGCCGTCCTGCGCCTGATGAAAAGGCGCGGCATCCGTGATATCAAGAATACTAGAAGCCCTGCTTGCCGACAATACGATAGATGCCCGAATTGCGGGAAACAAGAACGTGCCTTTTTACCGTCACAAAAAAACGCCCGCGTCGAGCGCGTTAACCGATCTGATTCGCACTGTACTGCAGATGAACGCAACGGTACAAAAATCAGGAGCACGCCTCATGCGGGGTACGGGAATCACCAATGCTCGGTGGTAGACGCTGAGTGAGTTATTCGCACTGGAAAAATGCGTCACGGACAGCGAATTGGCGCGGCATATGGGCTTAACCCGGCGAGCTTATCCAACGACTCGCTAACAATATGGCAAGTGACGGTCTGGTCGAGTTCGCCGAAAATCCCGGCGATGACCTAGCGATGCACTTGCTGCTCACGAAAGCTGGCAGGGCAGCCTATCACGATGTGTTGGAGCGCGAATGGCAGTGGACAAATGCGATCGCTGAGGACTTTGACGCGGAACAAATCACTTGTGCCGTGGCACTTCTGGAGACCATTGCGCAGAAGATGCAACCCGATAGTTGACAATGTGCTCATAAGAAAGCCATCTCATGCCACACCCAACCGCCGCCGAACAGTTCGACCCGCAGAACCCGCGATTTACCGCCGATCGCTTCACGCTCCTCGCGCAGATGCGCGAGGAGGCTCCCGTGACATTCCTGCCCGCTCTTCATGTTTACGCCGTGACGCGGTGGCAGGAAGTACATGACGTTTTGGGTGATGCCGTGACATTTGCGTCATCCGAGGCGTTTAGCGCGAGATGAAGTCCCGCGCCCAAAGCCAGCGCCATCTATTCACTCACGTCGCCGCTCTTCGCCTACAACCTGATCAATGTGGACAAGCCGCTCTACACCCGCTTACGTGACCCGCTGATGGCGGCGTTTTCTCCAAAGCGCATTCAGTCGCTCGCCCCGACGGTAAGAGAGGATGTTGAAGATCTGCTAGATGCGATGGTCTCCGACAGGGCTTTGCCCATCGCGGCATCAG
This sequence comes from Anaerolineae bacterium, assembly GCA_014379235.1. GTDB lineage: Bacteria > Chloroflexota > Anaerolineae > Aggregatilineales > Phototrophicaceae > JACMMD01. The sequence goes on along the minus strand of JACMMD010000269.1, from coordinate 488 downwards.
GCGGTCAAACTGATCTGCTCCTAACCTTGTGCAAGCCGCTTGCGCTGCGAAAGATCTGCCGACTATTGGGTGTTCCGCTGGCGGACGCCGAGAAGTTGAGCGGCTGGTCGGATGCGCTGATCGCAGTCCAGACACCCGGCTTACCTGTCGAGGTGCAAGTCGGCGCAGCACACGGTTTGCGGGCGTTGGAAAACTACGTCCACGACATGATTGTTGAAAAAGCTGCAACGCCGGACAACGGTTTGATTTCCGCCTTGGTCGCCAGTCGTGCTGCTGGGGAAAATGATTTGTCAGACGATGAGTTAGTCGCAGATATTGCGATCGGTTTCTTTGCCGGACACGAAACCACCATCAATACGATCGCCAATTCGTTGCACTCGCTTTTGAATCAGCGTGACTACTGGGAAGCCATCGAATCGGGAACTGTGGACATCGACAATCTCACCGATGAACTCTTACGCCATGACACATCGGTGATGGGCTTATAC
>JACMMD010000268.1 GCA_014379235.1 Anaerolineae bacterium | reverse complement strand
TTCTGCAAGCGGCTATCGTCGGCGTGGTGCTTGGCTACCATGCGGCGGGCCAAATCAGCGTGGTGCAGCGCTTCCATGCCGAAGCCTCACAGCCGCGAGTCTTCATGCAGCAGGTGACAGCGCCGGGATTTACGACGCAGTTCAACCTCGTCTCGCACATCCCCAACGATTGGGACGCTGAACTCATCGCTTTCTTGGAAGACCATCAACTGACTCATGGTTACGGCAGCTATTGGGTGACGATACGCTTGGCGTTTTTGAGCGGCGAACGTTTGCAGTACAGCGCAGCGCTGGCCTACAAGGCCGATCTGCAATATGACCCCGCCGATAATCGCTATCTGCCCTATCGTGACGCTACCGAAGCCGCCGCTGATGAAAACGTGGCCTATATCTCAGCCACCGCGCCCGAAGTAGACGCGCAGTTAGAAGCCTATTTCGCCGCAGAAGGTGTCACCTTTACACAGGAACAGATCGGCCCCTATCGCGTCTACTATGATTTCGCGCCGTTTGTGCCGCGTCCGCCCGTGCCTAAAAACAATTAGGCTCATGCCCAGAAAACGTGATTTGTAGGGGCACGATGCATCGTGCCCCTACCGAAAGTAAAATGTAATCACTCGTTTTGAACAAGCGCCAACAATTAAGATATAACAGAACATTAAGACTAAATTTCTGCTATCATCAAACTATAAAGGAATTGCCATGATTGGCTGTATCAACCGGGCCCATGTTATAGACCGCTGCTCAAGTAAAGCACACGGCGGCAGCAGTCACCGGAAAAGGGAAACGTGTGCAATCCGATCAAGTACCATCTGCGGAACATAACACCGATTTGTCACAAGAGCCGCCCAGCTCCCCCGTTCCCTATCCTAGCTCATCGACTCATCAAACTTCGCGTTGGCTGGTTCGTGAAGCCGGAACAGTCATCATCGCCCTAACGCCTGATTATCGCGTTATCGAGTGGAGCGGTGGCGCGGAGCTGGTGTTTGGCTGGAAACAAGCAGACATCCTCGGCAAAAACTACCTCGAAACCTGCATCCCGGTAGAACACCGCGCCGCAATCGCCGCCGACATCGCCAAAGTGCTGGCAGGCATACCCACGCGCAACTACGAAAATCCGGTTCGGACGTGGGACGGGCAGGAACGCACGCTGGTATGGAACATCAACCGCTTGTTGGATGAAGATGGCAGCGCAATTGGCATTATCGCCGTCGGCTTTGACATCACCGAGCGCAAGCAGTCCGAAGCTCAACTGCGCCTGATGAAAGCCGCGCTGACCGATAATATCGACGCGGTGTTGATTATCGACGTTACGGCCATGCAAACCGATGGCCCGCGTGTCACCTTTGTCAACGAAGCCTTTGCGAAGGTCACGGGCTACAGTCTCGAAGATATCAACGCGCTTGGATTAGGTGTGCTAGACGGGCCTAAAACCGAGGCGTCAATATTTGAACGGCTAAAAACCGTTTACACCACTGGCGAAGCTGTCCGTGTCGAGATAGTCAATTACCGCAAAGATGGCGCGGAATTCTGGGTGCAGTCGCATGTGTCACCCATCATTGACGATAGTGGGCAAGTGACGCACGTCGTCAGCTTTCGGCGGGATATTACGGAGCGCAAGCAGTCCGAAGAAGCCCTGCGCGCTACCGAAGAACGCTTCGCGCTGGCTACCGAGGCCGGCGGCGTGGGCGTGTGGGATTGGGACATGGTGACGGATGCCATGTATCTGCCCTCGAACTTAAAGTCTCTGTTGGGCTATGAGATGGGCGAGATCGAGCCGACACTCTCCGGTTGGATTCGGCTGCTGCATCCCGGTGATCGCGCCCGCGTTCAGAAAGAATTAGAGAACGCCCTAGAAAGCGACATCAAGGAATATCTGAGCCAGCAGCGCATGATCCACAAGAACGGGGAAATCCACTCGTTCATGTCGCGCAGCAAGATGATACGCGGTGTCCATGACCAACCCGTGCGGATGGTTGGCTCGATCACCGACGTAACCGTGATGGTGAACACGCTCTCGGAACTGCGCGAAACTGAGGAACAAAACCGCTTGACGCTGGCGGCATTGGCCGAAGGCGTAATCTTGCAGGACGCAGCGGGCCGCATCTTGACGTGTAATGCCAGCGCTGAACGTATTTTTGGGCTGACATCGCAGCAGCTTGTTGGCCAAATCATCAGCGATCTGCCGTTCCATATGGTGCAGGCGGATGGTTCGCTGCTGCCACACCACGAGTTTCCAGCGATGCTGGCGTTGAACAGCGGCCAACCGCAGTCTAACGCGGTGTTCGGCATGTCGCGGCCTGACGGTGCGTTTATCTGGATCGCGGCCAATGCACAGCCGATATTCCACCCCGGCGAGGAAACGCCCTATCAAGTGGTGCTGTCATTCACCGACATCACCGAGCGTAAACGCGCTGAGAGTCAGCAGCTTGAACTCGCGGTTGAACGTGAGCGCGTATCCTTTTTACAGCGCTTCATCCGCGATGCCTCGCACGATCTGTACAATCCGCTCTCGGTCATTCAAACCAGTCTGTACCTGCTGCGGCGCTCGTTGGATGATGCCAATCGGCGGCAGACCCAGTTGGACAAGCTGGAAGATCAAGTCAAGCATCTTCAAGAACTGCTGGAAAATCTGCTGCATATGTCGCGTTTGGACGCCGCCAATATCGATGAATTCAACTTCGAGTATTTGAATATCCATCAGCTTATAAGCGACGTGATTAACGAGCAGCAGAATCTCATACAGCAAAAAGAGCATACCGTGACGTTCAACGCGGGGCAGAACATCCCGCCGATCATGGCCGATCACGACCAATTAAAGCGCGCTGTACGACATTTGCTGGTCAACGCTATCAACTACACCGAAGACGGCGGACAAATCACGCTGCAAACCTACGCGCAAGATAGCTATGTTACGATTGAAGTACAGGATAATGGTATCGGCATCAACCCCGAAGACCTGGAGCATATCTTCGAGCGGTTCTTCCGCGCAGATCGGGCGCGTAATATCGACGAAGGTGGGATGGGACTGGGGCTGACGATTGCGCGGCGCATTGCCGAAGCACATAAAGGTCGCCTTGAGGTCAGCAGTGTTCCCGGCATCGGCAGCACATTCAAACTGCACTTGCCCTATCGCTCTACTTGAGAAGTTGGGGGTTCAAAATGTGGAGTAGGGGTTTTGGAGCAGTCAGCGATTTCGCGGCGCGGTTTGCCGCTCTCTGGCAAATGCTCACCGAGCCGCCAGCAAGCATTCAACAGCCGATACGGCGCAAACAAGCACGGGTTCTTGCCGGACTTTCCCTCGCTATG
>JACMMD010000267.1 GCA_014379235.1 Anaerolineae bacterium | reverse complement strand
GTTGATGAGGTAGATACGCACCGTCTCGCCCACTTGTATCGGGATCGGGCGGCGCATGAACTCGTGTCCGACAGTGTTGACCGCGTAAATCTCGTTGCCACCATCGAAGTTGGTATCGAAAGCGTTCATCATCATCATGAACTCACGGGCGGGCGGGCGTCCCCCCGGCGGGTCAATGATGAACGCGCCGTACATGCCCTTGTGGATGTGTCGTTTGAGCGGCGCGGCGTGGCAGTGATACAGGTGGCAGCCGAATGGGTCGGCATCGAACTCATAGATGAAGCTCTCGCCGGGAGCAACCCCGCCGCGATACTCGCCGTCTACGCCGTCCATCTCCGCCGGATGAAAGCCGTGAAAATGCATCGTGTGCGGGTGTGTGCCGAAGTTGCCGAAGTTAATCTTCAGATGATCGCCTTCGGTACAGCGGATCGTCGGGCCGGGGACGCGCCCGTTAAAGGCCCACGCGGGGAAAAATATCCCCGGCGCGATTTCGATCTCGATATCTCCGGCGGAAATTTCGTACTCACGGATCGGGCGTCCATCTTCGGTTTCACCGTTCAGCGTACCGTAATCCCAATCGACCAGCATTTGCATGGGGTCGAAACCGTTACGCTCGTGGTCAACAGCGCCCATCAGCATCTGGCTGGTGTGCATGTTGTGAGCGTTCGCAGCCGCCTCGGCTGCTGCTTCGGGAGTGGCTTCCGCGCCCGCATCCATGCCGGTCATGTCGTGCGGAGTGGGCGTTTCGGTGACTTCCTGAGCGCCCGCGCTGCCGCCGATCAACGCTGCGCCCACCAAACTAGCCGCGCTACCCACGCTCAATCCCATGAAGCCGCGCCGCGTGATGATTTTTTGGAGATCAGAATTCATACTGTTGTGCTTTCGAAACATAATGTTGGCTGCTTATAATCAGTATTTTAGATTAGCCTAAAACTTTTGTCAAGCAACTCGAAGGGGCAAAATTTATTGTAGGGGCAATACATGTGTCGTCCGTGTTTAAGTCATTGGGGTTGTAGGGGCGTTCAATTGAACGCCCTAGAACGTCGGATCAACAATACGTTCCGAGCCGCAGTACAGATTGAAACGATCATCGCGCAGAAACGCGACCAGCGTCATGCCGAAACGCCGAGCCACATCCACCGCCAGACTCGACGGCGCAGAAATCGCGCACAAAATCGGGATGCTGGCGGCCAGCGCCTTTTGTGCCAACTCAAAACTAGCGCGTCCGCTGACGAGGACGATGTACCGTTCGAGAGGAATATGCCCGTTGAGCAGCGCCCAACCGATCAGCTTATCCATCGCATTGTGCCGCCCGACATCCTCACGCACCGCTAACAGCGTTCCATCGAGGTCAAACAACGCCGCTGCATGTAAACCGCCTGTGCTGTCGAACAAACGCTGTGCTTGGCGCAGTTCGTCGGGCAGCGCGAGGATTTGTTCGCTGCTGACCCGTGCATCGTTGACTAAGGGACGCAAGCCATCGGTTTCCAGCGCATCGAGGCTGGCTTTACCACATACACCGCAAGCGCTCGATACCACGAAATGGCGTTCCAACTTGCGTAAATCCTTGGCCGCATCATGCCGCAAGTTCACATTGACCACGTTGTAGCGCTGCTCTTCGCTCAACTCGCGGTCAACACAGTAGGTGATTGCCTGTATATCATCCTTGCTGTGAATGATGCCTTCCGCGAACAAGAAGCCCGCCGACAGTTCAAAATCCGCGCCGGGGGTTCGCATGGTAATGGCCACTTGCTGCGTCGTATTCCCTGTCACCAGCCGAATTTCAAGCGGTTCTTCGGTGGCTACATCGTCGCGGCGGGCAGGCGCGGGCTTCTCCCCACGTCGAACGCGAATCACATTCAGCGATGTTTTGCTACTTGGGCGCGTTTCCATTTCGCTTATCCAATCGGGCGACCCGGTAGGTCGCCCCTACACTTTGATTTCTGGCGCGATAGATGCGCTTTCAGTCGAATGCCACAAGGTCGCCTTGCCCGATTTATACGCCGGAAT
>JACMMD010000266.1 GCA_014379235.1 Anaerolineae bacterium | reverse complement strand
ACCTATACATGGACGGTGTATATGTGGCATCTGGCGTTCCAGCTTGGTGACAGGTTGCAGGGCTACGCCGCCGCGATTGGTTGGATCGGCGCGGGTGTCATGCTGGTTGTCGTTGCTCTACTGTTTTACATCTTCCGTAACCGCGACTAAAAAGGGTCATTCGCAATGGCAGCCACGACTACATCAAGTGCCACTATCCGCCCTCAGGCGACTGTATCGACAGCGCCGCCCAATCGCAGCATAAACTGGCGTGGAATTCTGCTGCATGGCACGATCATTTTCTTTTGTTTGCTGATTATCCTGCCGCTGCTGTGGGTGCTGCTGCTGTCGGTGAAATCCATTCGGGATGCCAACACGGGTACATTCTGGCCGAGAGAGTGGGATCTCACCCATTACGCATACGTGATTCAGGAACGACCTGAAATTCTGTACAACATGGGCAACAGTATTTTTGTCACGCTGTCCACCGTGGTGCTGACATGTATCTGCGCGCTGCTGGGTGGCTATGCGCTCGTCCATTTGAAGTTGCGTGGGCGCTTTCTCATCTTGTCACTGTTAGTTGGGTCGCTGTTTTTCCCGACACGGCTGATCTCGTTGATCGCCATTTTCGAAATTCAAAGTGATCTCGGTCTGCGAAACACGCTGATCGGGCTGGTCTTACCTTACGTAACGTTGAATCTCGCCACCAGCGTCTTGATTATGCGCGGTATGTTTGAGCAGATATCGCCGGAAATCGTGGATGCCGCGCACATGGATGGCTGCAATACGTGGCAAACGTTCTGGCGGGTGCTGCTGCCGCTGGTGAAAAACGGCATCGTCGTGTTGGTGATTGTCAACTTTGTCACAGCATGGGGCGAATATCTGTTAGCCTATACCCTGATTGATGACCAGTCGGTACGCACCATGCCCGTCGTATTAGCCAGCACGTTCGGCGGCTTAGGCGCGTGGCAGTATCCACGCATCGCTGCGGTGTATATCATGGTCACGACACCGGGAATCATCGTCTTCGCCTACGCACAGCGCTGGTACATGAAGGGTCTGCTCGAAGGCGCACTCAAGTTCTAACTTATTTCCACGCGAACTGAATGCTCTGTAGGGGCGCATCATGCTGCGTCCCTACCCCAATATTTACGATAGGACTCCCTTTATGACACCAACCAATTTACAAGCCGCCGTTGAGCAGTGGGTGAACGAACACGCCGACGAAGTAGTGCAGCTTACCGAAGCGTTGATGCGCTATGAGAGCCTTCAGCATGTGCCGACAGGCTGGGAGAAAGACGCGCAGGTTTTCGTCGCGGAGACGCTGCGCGGTCTCAATCTTGAACTGGACATTTTCGAGCCGTCGGAAGTCGAAGGCTTGACCGAGCATCAGGCTTATTGGCCCGGACGCGACTACAGCAACCGTCCCAACGTCGTCGCTATTTGGCGCGGCGAGAACTTACAATCCTCAAAGTCCTTGATGTTCTCCAGCCATATCGACGTAGTAGCGGCGGTAGAAGGTGGACGCTTTCCGGCTTTCTCTCCTGTGCGGCAGGGCGAAAAGCTCTACGGGCGCGGCTCGAACGACATGAAAGGCGGCCTCGCGGCCAGCATCATGGCCGTGCGCTGCTTGCAAGAACTCGGCATCGTACTGCAAGGCGATGTCTACGTCGAAAGCGTGGTCGATGAAGAAATGGGCGGCTCTAACGGCACGTTGGCATCAAGACTGCGCGGCCATAATGCGACGGCCTGCATCGTGCCAGAGCCTACCGGAATGGTGGTCGCGCCCGCACATCGCGGCGGCGGCATGTGGGACATCATCATCACGGGTCAGCCGGGAATGCCCTTCGGCGCGGAGGCTTTGATTAACCCCGTTTACGGTATCGGTCATCTGATCGTCGCTATCGAGAAGTGGGAACAAGCCCGCAACGAACGTACCCAAACCCACCCGCTCTATGCCCATGCGCCGGGTCTGCCCGTGCTGGTGTGCCGCGTCGAAGCGGGTGACTTTGTTCCGGGAACAGGCAACAGCGTCCCCACTAGCGCACTCATCGAAGTATGGGCGGAAGTCTACCCCGGCACGACGCAAGATGATATCACCAACGACTTCATCGGCTATATCAAACAAGTTGCCGCTGACGTACCGATCATCCAAAAATGCGAAATGGACATTTTTCCCGTGATTCGCTTCCTTCCCGGCAGCGAAATCCCCACTGACTCGCCCATCATTCAAACGGTCAATCGCCACTTCGAGCAGGTGAAGCAGCAAGCGCCGGAAGTGCGCGGCGCGCCGTTCGCCTGCGACGTGTATATGTTCAACCTGTACACCGATACGCCATGTGTGCTGCTGGGCCCACGCGGCGCGAACGCTCACGCAATTGACGAATGGGTCATGATGGATGACCTTGTAGCGCTGACGAAAATCTTCGCGCTCACCGCCGCCGATTGGTGCAACCAACCCAAATAATATTTGTAGGGGCGAGACATGTCTCGCCCGATAGAAAGCGAAAACCATTATGGACTTAGGACTGCAAGGCAAAGTCGCCGCGATTACGGGCGGCAACATGGGCATCGGCTTGGCCATTGCCGAAGGGTTAGCGAAAGAAGGCGTTCACATCGCTATCACAGCGCGCAATACGGCCTCATGTGTCGAGCAAGCGCAGAACATCGTCAGAAAATACGGCGTGAAAGCCATCGGCGTGGGCGCGGATGTCAGTAAACCGGACGACATTGACCGCTTCGTGGCTGAAATCGAGAAGGCGTTCGGCGGCGCGGACATCCTCATCAATAACGCAGGCACGGGCACGAACGAAACCATCCTCACCGCGACGGATGATCGCTGGCAGTATTTCTGGGATTTGCATGTGATGGCGGCAGTCCGTCTCTCGCGCAGTCTCGCGCCCAAAATGATCGAGCGCGGCGGCGGAGTCATCTTGCAAAATGCCTCGATCTGCGCCATTCAGCCGATGGGTCACGAGCCGATTTACAACACCACGAAGGCCGCGCTGGTGATGTTCTCGAAGTGTCTCGCCAATGAATTGATACCCCACAACATCCGCGTGAACGTGGTCAACCCCGGCCTGATTATGACGGCGGGTTGGACAGAGGGTGCGAAGCCGTTGGTTGAAGGCACAGACATCACCGTTGACCAATACCTCGACAACGTGGCGCAGGAATATGCGCCGATTGGGCGCTTCGCCACCGCCGCAGAACTGGCCGATTTCTTCATCTTCTTATGCTCACCCCGCGCAAGCTACTGCGTCGGCTCGTCGTATTACGTCGATGGCGGTTGGTTGAACGTCGTCACCTAGATTTAGCGATACTTGTAGGAGCGCTTTGCGAAGCGCTCCTACCTGAAACAGAATGAAAGTCTTTCTATGCTGATTGTAGGCTTGATGTCCGGCACGTCGGCAGACGGCATCGACGCGGCGCTGTGCGAAATCACAGGCGCACCGCCGAACTTACAAGCGCGCATCGTTCATGCTGTGCCCGCGTCATATCCCGATGGTTTTCAGGCGCGCATATTGGCCGCCAGCCAACTCGATACAGGGCGCATCGATGAACTGTGCAAGCTGAATTTCGCGCTGGCTGAACTGTTCGCAGAGGCCACGTTACACGTGATCGCGTCCGCTGGCCTCACCCCCGTCGACGTTGACCTGATCGGCTCTCACGGGCAAACCTTCTGGCATTACGTTCAAGACGATGGCCGCGTCGGCGCGACGTTGCAGCTT
>JACMMD010000265.1 GCA_014379235.1 Anaerolineae bacterium | reverse complement strand
GCACACGCGGGCAATTGGTCGCTGTCAACCGGAATGCCCGTCTATCGAGTACGCGGGCAGACGCTCGGCTTGATCGGTTTCGGCAAAATCGGGCAAACCGTCGCGGAAAAAGCGCGGGCGTTTGGGTTACGCATTTTGGCCTATGACGCTTACATCAGTCCCGAAGCCATCCAAGCGCGAGGCGCAGAGGCGGTCAGCCTCGAAACGCTGCTGCAACAAGCCGATTTCGTCAGCCTACATACGCCGCTCACGCCGGAGACTCGCGGGCTGCTCAACGCCGATAGACTGCGCCTCATGAAACCGACGGCGTTTGTGCTGAACACGGCACGGGGCGGCCTTATCGTCACCGATGCGCTGGCTCAGGCCGTATACGAAGGACGGCTTGCAGGTGCGGCGCTGGACGTGTTCGACCCCGAACCGCTGCCCGCCGATCATTTGCTGTGGACGCTGCCAAACGTCATCACCACGCCGCACACGGCCTTCTATTCGGAAGAGTCGGTGCTAGAACTGGAAACGCTGGCGGCGCGTAACGTCGCGGATGTTTTGTCGGGGAAGCGGCCTGCATCAGTGGTCAATCCCGACGTGCTAAAACTGCCCCGTTGGGAACATTTACGATGATCGTTGACGCACACCTTCACGTCTGGCGGGCAGCGCCGAACTACGATGCCAAGACCGCGCCAGTGACGACGGCGGTGAGTTCGACATCGGATGTGCCTGTCGAACTGCTGCTGGAATACATGGATGAGTATGGCGTTGATCGGGCGGCGCTGGTGCAACCGATGTTCCCCGGCGAGGATAACAGCTACGTGGCCGACTCGGCAGCGGCTAATCCTGAGCGCTTCACCGCCGTCTGCATCATCGACCCGCGCACACCCGGCACAGAAGATCGGCTTGAGTATTGGGTGCGTGAACGCGGCTGCAAAGGTCTGCGACTGCGCCCACGCTTCAAAGCGGAAGAGGCGATTTTCGGCAGTCCGGCCACCTATCCGCTGTGGGAGCGGATTCGTGCGCTGAACGTGGTGGTCAATGTGCTGGCCAACCCCGAACACCTAGCGACGACTGCCGCACTGGCCGGACGCTACTCCGACGTACCGATCATCGTCGATCATATGGGGCATCCTGATGTGAACGCGGGCGTAGACTCGCCTGCGTTTCAAGCGTTGCTCGACCTCGCCCAATTTCCGCAGGTGTTCGTCAAGGTCACGGGGCATTACTACTACTCGCGCCAGCGCTACCCCTACGCCGACTGTCATGATCTCTTTCGCGCTTTGTATGACCGCTTCGGCCCGTCGCGCTTGATCTGGGGCAGCGATTTTCCACATGTGCTGTTCAATACAACTTATCGGCGCTGCCTGCTGCTCAACCAGCGCGAGTTTCCGTTTCTCAGCGCAGCCAATCTCGAACTCATCATGGGAGAAAACGCGGCAAAATTGTATTGGTGACGTGTTTTTTGTAGGGGCACGATGCATCGTGCCCCTACGCAGCATCGAAAGTATGACGCGATGTCTGTAGGGGCAGGTCTGAGAGCTGCCCGTTTAAGACAATCGTTTATTTTATAGAGGAGATTTGTTGATGACGAAGTTAGGCTTGTTTATGATGCCCGTGCATCCACCGGAAAAATCGCGCACCGTTTGTTTTGACGAGGACGTTGAATTGATCGTGCGCGCCGATGAACTCGGTTTTAGTGAGGCGTGGGTCGGGCAGCATCACACGCTGGCATGGGAGCCAATTCCCGCCAACGACATCTTTCTCGCCAACCTGATTGCGCGCACCAAGCAGATCAAGCTCGGCACGGGCGTGTCGATTGTGCCACAGCATCATCCGGCCAATATCGCCGTGCGGCTGGCACTGCTCGATCATCTGTCGCACGGGCGTATCATGTGCGGCTTCGGACAGGGCGGCGTCCCCACAGACTGGGAACTGTTCGACCTACCCGACCCCAAAACACAGGGCTTGATGACCATCGAAGGCATCGACATGGTGATGAAGCTGTGGGCCGCCGAGCCGCCGTTCGATTTTCAAGGGCAGTTCTGGCACATCAAGATTCTGAGTCCCAACCCCGAATTAGGCATCGGTACGCTGCTCAAGCCTTATCAACAGCCGCATCCGCCAATCGCAATGAGCATGGTCAAAGCCGGTTCGATGGCGGCGCGTATGGCTGGTCAGCGCGGCTACATTCCGATTAGTTCCAGCCTTGTGCCAACGGATGTGGTCATCGATCACTGGAAGAACTACACGGCGGGCGCACTCGAAGCCGGACGCGGGATGCCTGACCGTAACGAGTGGCGCCTCTCGCGCAGCATTTTGATCGGCAGAACCAACGACGAAGCGTGGGAACATGCCCTAACCGGCTCGTTCGGGCGCACGTTCAAGTATCTGAAACAGCTTCTACAGGACTCCAATCTGCTGCAATTGTTCAAGCACGACCCCAACATGCCGGACGATGAAGTCACCGTCGAGTCGGCAATCAGGAACGTCTGCATCATCGGCGGCCCAAACGAGGTCGCGCAGCAGCTTCACGATCTATGGGACGCGACAGGCGGCTTCGGTTCGCTGTTGATGACCACCCACGATTGGGACGATAAAGAGCGCTGGATTTACTCGCTGGAAACGCTGGCCAACGAGATCGTGCCGTCGCTGCCGACTCTGGAAAAGGTCTAGCGCGATGCCCTGCGAACCCGCGCTGCAACGGCGCATCATGGGGCGCTTTTCGACGGGCGTGACCATCGTGACGACGCGCTACGGCGCTGGCGACGAGGAAGTATGGGGCATGACGGCCAACTCGTTTACGTCGCTGTCGCTTGAGCCGCCGTTGATCCTCGTCACGGTGGATTATCGCAACGCCATGTACGAATATGTGCAGCGCGGCGCGTGTTTCGCGGTCAATATTCTGACGACGCATCAGGAAGCCATCTCGCGCCAGTTCGCCACGCGGGGGCCGAAGGATTTTTCGGGCATCGCGCTGGCCACTGGCGAAACGGGCGCGCCCATTCTGGCTGATGCGCTGGCCTATCTCGACTGCCGGCTGGTGAATACCGTTCCCGGCGGCGACCATGCCATTTTCATCGGTGAAGTTGTTGCGGGCGACATCAACGGCGGACAGCCGCTGCTGTTCTACAACGGGCGCTACACACGGCTGACGCATTCCGGCATGAGCGAACAGGCCGGCGACCTCAACGCCCTCGAAGGCGCGTATGAACATTACGGGTGTATCTAAATTTGCTCACAGAGGGCGAGGCATGCCTCATCGTTATCTTTGGTAGGGGCGCAGCATGCTGCGCCCCTACTCAACATCTCAGCACTATAGGAACTCATCATGAAAATTGGACTCTACACGGACAGCTTGCAAGACCTTTCGTTCGAGGCGGCGCTCGATTGGATTGCCGAACAGGGTATCGAAGCCGTCGAAATCGGCACGGGCAACTTCTCGCCTGTACCCCATTTCGACCTCGAAAGGATGCTGAACGATGCCGAAGCGCGAGCGAAATTCATGGGGGCGATTGAAAGTCGCGGGCTGATGTTGAGCGCGCTCAACTGCAACGGCAACCTGCTTGACCCGCACCCCGAACGCGGTCAGAAATCACAGGAGACGTTCTATAACACGGTGCGAATCGCCAACCTCATCGGCATTGATACGATTGTCACGATGAGCGGCTGTCCCGGCGATCTCGACGGCGGCACCTATCCTAATTGGGTGACGTGTAACTGGCAGCGCGAGTTTGTCGAACTGCATGAACGCCAGTGGGACGAGGTGATTACGCCGTTCTGGAAAGAGGCCGGCAAGTTCGCCGCCGATCATGGCATCAAAGTCGCCATCGAAATGCACCCCGGCCAATCGGTGTATAACACGCGCTCACTCATGCGCCTGCGCGAGATCGCCGGGCCAAACAGTCTTGGCGCGAACCTCGATCCAAGCCACCTGTTCTTTCAGGGCATGGATCCATTCGTGGTCATGCGAGCGCTCGGCAAAGGCGGCGTTTTCCATGTCCACGCCAAAGACACGCGCCTCGACCCGCAGGAAATTGCCCTCAATGGCGGGCTGGACACGCGCCCGATGTCGATGACCGACGAACGCTCGTGGTTGTTCCGCACTGTCGGCTATGGACACGGCGAATCGTGGTGGCGCGATTTTGTCAGTGTGCTGCGGCTGATGGGCTACGATGGCGTGTTGAGCATCGAACACGAAGATCGTCTGATGGGTTCACGCGAGGGCATCGTCAAGAGCGTCGAGTTCTTGCAGCCGCTTGTCCTCAAGACTTCGGCTGAAGCGTGGATATAATCTGTCTCAGGTTCAATCTAATACTTGGGACAGCTAACGATGTGGTTCAAAGAGTTATTCAAGACTGAAAAGCCCGTGATTGCGATGGCCCATGTGCCCGCGCTGCCGGGAACGCCGCGTCATAACCGTCAAGCGGGCATCGAGTATTTAGTCGAAGCCATGCGCCCCGATGTTGAGGCGCTGGTTCAGGGCGGCGTGGATGCGGTCATGTTCTGCAACGAGGATGACCGCCCGTATGTGTTCAAGGCTGGCATCGAACAGATCGCAGCCATGTCGCGGGTGGTGACCGAACTCAAGCCGAGCACCATCCCGTTCGGTGTCGATTTCCTGTGGGACCCGATGGCGGCGATAGCGATTGCCCACGCCACCGGAGCGAAGTTCGTGCGCGAGGTGCTGACGGGCGTGTACGAATCGGACATGGGGCTATGGTCGCCCAACGCCGGAGAGACAGCGCGCTTCCGTGCCAACATCGGCGCGGGCGGTATCCGCGTGTTTTACAACGTCGTGCCGGAATTCGGGACATCGCTTGGGACTAGAACCGTAGCACAAAGGGCGCGCAGTGTCGTAGTTTCGTGCCTTGCCGACGTGATCTTGATCTCCGGCGCGATGGCCGGCGACGAACCGGACATTGCCTTATTCGAGGAAGTCAAATCCGTCGTTGGCGATGTGCCGCTGCTGCTCAACACAGGCGCGAAAGCCAGCAATATCGCGGACTTTCTCAAAGTCGCGGATGGCGTGATCGTCGGCAGCAGCCTCAAGCGCGACGGTTACACATGGAATGCGGTAGAGCCAGCGCGGGTCGAAGCATTTATGCAAGCTGTCAATCGAGCGCGAACAGCAGGTTAATCAACGACCTTCACGCATACGGGCGACGGCACAGACGTGATTTGCCCTGTGGCTGTCAGCCGCCCGCTTTCGCTGTCAACGCGAAATGTAACCACGTTATCGCTGTCCTGATTGGCAACCAGCAGATAAGCGCCGCTCCGGTTACCTTCAAGTGAAAGTTGGACGGCCCCGTCCAACATATGGCGGGTCCAACATAGCCGTGTCTGGCCCGCGGCGTCTGGACGCAAGGCCACTTTCCGTGGCCTAACCCGCCCATGGGCCAGGCTCACGACGTCATCATCGCCGGCGCGGGGATCGCGGGCGCCACGCTGGCCCTGTCACTGGCCCGGGCCGGCCTGACGCCGGTGCTGATCGACCCGGTGGTGTTCGACGACCAGATAGCGCCCACCTTCGACGGGCGCGCGTCCGCTATCGCCTACGCCGCCTACCGCCAATG
>JACMMD010000264.1 GCA_014379235.1 Anaerolineae bacterium | reverse complement strand
TGGCCAGTATGCTGGCGTTCGTGTTCAGCCGTGTCGAGTTTCGTGGGCGTGGTTTGCTGTTCAACATCCTGCTGCTGGGGCTGCTGTTTCCGAGCGTGATCGCCATCCTGCCGATCTTCATTCAGGTGCGTAGTCTCGGCCTGATTAACAGTTTGTGGGGTGTGATCCTGCCGCTGGTGGCGTTCGGTCTGCCGGGAAGTGTGGTGATTTTACGCACGTTTTTCATGAGCGTACCAACCGAACTTGAAGACGCTTCATATATCGACGGCTGCACGACGTTCGGCTTTTTCCGTTATATCTTGCTGCCGCTGGCACGTCCGGCGCTGGTCTCGGTAGCGACGCTGCAAGTCATCGCCAGTTGGAACGAATATTTCTTGCCGCTCATCGTGCTTGCGGATGATTCGCTGTGGCCGCTGCCGCTGGGCATCATGCAGTTTCAGGGGCAGTACGGCACGGATTATGCGCGGGTGATGGCTTATGTCACGCTGCTGATTATCCCGGCGGTGCTGTTTTATTTGTTCGCGGAAAAGTACATCGTCACGGGTTTGACGGGCGGCGAATTGAAGGGATAAACAACCCCTCCCTTTAGGCCGCAAGCGGAGAGGCACTTGAACAGCGAGTTTTGTAGGGGCGAACCTATGTGTTCGCCCAGCATAAGGGCAGACACGCAGGTCTGCCCCTACGGTACAGCACACTCAGACAACAAAGGCTAGAGGTTCTATGTCGATTAATCGCGCATTTCTGGCGGACGCAGCACAATCCATTGATGATCGGGTGGCGCACCTGCTCGAACAGATGACGCTCGACGAGAAGATCGCCCAGCTTGGTAGTTATTGGGTGTATGAACTGCTGGACAAGATGATGTTCTCGCCAGCGAAGGCTCAAAAACTGCTGGTGAACGGCGTCGGGCATATCACACGCATCGGCGGCGCGAGCAACGTTCGCCCTGCCGAGAGCGCCGCGCTGGCCAACGCCATTCAAAAGCATTTGATCGAGAACACGCGGCTCGGTATCCCGGCGGTGATTCACGAGGAATGCTGCTCCGGCTACATGGCGCGTGGCGCGACGGTGTTCCCGCAGGCCATCGGCGTGGCCAGCACATGGCAGCCGGAATTGGTCGAAGCGATGGCCGACGTGATCCGCCAGCAAATGCGCTCGGTAGGCGGGCATCACGCGCTTGCGCCTGTCCTCGACGTGACCCGTGATGCACGCTGGGGGCGCGTGGAAGAGACTTTTGGCGAAGATGCTTATCTCGTCGCACGAATGGGCGCGGCTTATATCAACGGCATTCAGGGCGACGATTTAACGAGCGGCGTCATCGCTACAGGCAAGCATTTCGTCGGCTACGGCATGTCCGAGGGCGGGCTGAACTGGGCCCCGCCACACATCGGCTGGCGCGAACTACACGAGGTGTATCTGTTCCCGTTTGAGGCGGCAGTGCGTGAGGCCAAACTCGCCTCTATAATGAACGCCTATCACGAAATCGACGGCGTTCCCTGCGGCAGTTCGAAGTGGCTGCTCACCGATCTGCTGCGCGGCGAATGGGGTTTCGAGGGCACGGTGGTGTCGGATTATTTTGCGGTCAATATGCTGACCGAATATCATCACACCGCCCGCGACAAAGCTGAGGCGGCTTTCATGGCGCTGGATGCGGGCATCGATGTCGAACTGCCGAATACCGACTGCTACGGCCAACGCCTGCGCGAAGCGGTTGAGCGCGGCGATATTCCGGTTGACTTAATCGACCTGAGTGTGCGGCGGCTGCTGGCGCAAAAGTTCGCGCTCGGCGTGTTCGAGCAGCCGTATGTCGATGCCAGTGCGGTGGCCTTCGATACGCCCGATCAGCGCCAACTGGCCCGTGAGATTGCACAGCAGTCGCTGGTGCTGCTCAAGAACGATGGCGATACGCTGCCACTGAGCAAAGATTTGCAGTCCATCGCCGTCATCGGCCCCAATGCGGACAGCACTCGCAACCTGTTTGGCGACTACGCTTATCCGGCGCATATCGAAACGCTGCTCGAATTCAAAAGGAAGAATGTATTCAACACGCCCGTGCCGGAAGGCATCGAAGCGGCGGATGATTTTATCAGGGCGGACAGCATCTTGACGGCCATCAAGAACAAGGTCGGCGCGGGTGTGGAGGTGTATTACGCGCAGGGCTGCGAAGTGATGGATGAGTCAACGCAAGGCTTCGCGGAAGCGGTTGCAGCGGCGCGCAAGGCTCAAATCGCTGTTGTCGTCGTGGGCGATAAGGCGGGCCTCACCGACGACTGCACCAGCGGCGAGGCGCGAGACCGCGCCGAACTCGGCCTGCCGGGAGTGCAGGCGCAGTTGGTCAAGGCGGTGTATGAAACCGGGATGCCGATTGTGCTGGTGCTGGTCAATGGCCGTCCGGTGACGCTCGACTGGATGGCGGATTCCGCGCCGAACGGTGTTGCGGCTGTTCTCGAAGCGTGGTTTCCGTCGGAAGAAGGCGCGAATGCAGTGGTCGATGCGCTGTTTGGCGACATCAATCCCGGCGGCAAACTGCCAATCACTTTTCCGCGTTCGGTGGGGCAGGTGCCGATCTATTACGGCCACAAGCCGTCGGGCGGGCGTTCGCATTGGAAGGTCGATTACGTCGAAACCAGTGTTGAGCCGTTGTACCCGTTCGGGCACGGCTTGAGCTACACGCGCTTCCAGTTCGACAATTTGCGAATTGCATCAGCAGAGGCGCAGGCGGGCGAAAGCGTGAGCATTCGCGTCGATGTGAGCAACATCGGGCAGCGCGCAGGCGACGAAGTGGTGCAGCTTTATACGCACCAGAACGTGCCGATGATCGCACGTCCCGTGCAGGAACTCAAGGGCTTTCAGCGCGTCAGCCTCGACGCGGGGCAGACCAAAACAATCCGTTTTGATGTGGCGGTCAATCAGCTTGGTTACTATGACATGGATAATCGCTTCGTCGTCTCGCCGGGAAAAGTTGACGTGATGCTCGGCAGTTCAGCGCATGATATTCACTGCAACGGGTCGTTCACTATCGTCGGTGCGACAACCGAAATCGGCGCGGGCAAAGCGTTTTTCAGCCGTTCGGTGGTCGAGTAGGGCAGCCATAGGTTCAAAACCTATGGCTAGGTCTTGCGGCGGGAAACCCACTGAAGGATGCTGTTGGCGAACCTCCCGTTTAAGCGGCGAGCTTGCCAAAGTGTGTCACGGGTGTCGTTTTGCGCGGCACCTCCTTAATGGCAACAAGACAGAGTCTAACTGCCACCTGTACATGATGGGGTTGTTACTCTAGTTACAACTTCTGTTTCTGAGTTGTAAAAGATGAGAATATTGGGCCACTGACCGATGAAATAATTACACCTGAAGTCCCTCTGATCTGCTAGTTTTGGGTCGCAGTAGTCCTCATACTTACCAAAGATACTTGTAACATCGCTGTACGTACTCACATTCTCAAAAACATGACTGGTCACTATAGGCATTATGTCCTGAATTTGAAATGTGTCTTGCCCACATTCACCCAGTGAGGCTGGGATTAAACCCCTATCACACAGGTCATTAATGACAGTATCCGCAATAGGTTCGGCAACTAAAGTCGCGCAGTTCACTTCCCGTTGAGCATGGCGTTCTGAAAGCAAGCTAAAGACCCAGATAGTGAAACCACAGATTGATACTAGAACAGCAAATGCCACTATGCTGCACGCTAGGGAGATCGTTTTGGGTTTCGGGAGTTTGATCTTCAACATATCGTGCATAACTTCTCCTAAATGGACATAACCTAGAGGTATACCCATGCCTCTAGGTTATACATTTGAACACTAACAATTGCTTAATCGCTACTACGCAATCAGTACTGTAGCGCCCCTACAATTCTCTGCTGCGGGCTACTTCAATTCGTGCTAGAGCCTATAGCCTAGAGTCCCTTAGCTAACAGCTAATGGCTAACGGCTTAAGGCTAGTGATTATCATCCCAGACGCGCTGACCGAGCCAGCTTAGATTAGACGGATCGGTGCAGCTATCAATCTCCCAACCGCCGCCCCACGTCGAGCCGTCGGTCAGGTCGTTGTAGTCGTGGCCGTCCCAATGCCAGACGATGCGCCCGATATTTCTTGAAGGCGCGGTATTGAACAGCGAACGGGTCGCGGCCTCGGTGTTCACGGTGGTCAGGACACCATACTCCCCGACGACGAGCGCTTGATTCTGGCCCTCGACGCGGTTGAAGTAGTTGGCCATTTTGCTGCTGCCATAGTTCCACTGATCCCATGTGTGGATGCTGAAAACGATATTGCCATAGGTTCGCCCGCCGAAGTTCAGCACTTCCGGCCCGAGGCTGAGTATGGCGCTGTTCGCGGTCTGGACGTTTTGCGAGTTCCAGTTGCCAGAGTCTTGGCCGCCGTAGACACCTTCAACCATGATGACGTTGTTCGCTCCGGCGGTGTCACGGATTGCGCCTATAACCTGCTGATGAGCGCCGAGCCAGCGTTCACGGTCAACCGCGTAGCCGGGTTCGTTCATCACGTCGAACCACACGTAAGGGTTATTGCGATAGCGGCGTGCGAGATCGGTGTACCACTGAATCAAGCGCGTGAGGTCGCCGCCTTCGTAGTACCAGCCCGTGCGATCATGCGCCTCGAACATGACCACGATGCCGCGAGAGGTATATGCCTGCACGATCTCGTCGAGGTCGTTGTTATCGGTGAACTGCGGCCACTCCACCTGCCCCGTGAACAGAAACGAGTTCACGCGAATCAGGTTGAAGTTCCAGCAGTCATCGATTAAGGCGGCATCGTCGGCGGTTGACCGCGGCCACACCCAATTCAGCCCGTTGACATTCACGCCGCGCACGACAAACAGATTTCCGACGGGGTCATAGATGTTTTGGCCATCGACGCGGAAGCTGCCGCCCGGTGGCACACTTGGCCCGACTGACGTGGGCACGATTGTGGCGGGTCTCGGCGTTTGCGTTCGGGTGGGAGTGCGACTCGGCGTACTGCTTACCATCGCTGTACCGATGGGCGTTGACGATGGGCGCGGGGTCTGGGTGGGTCGCAGCGTTTGAGTGGGGCGCGGGGTCTGCGTGGGGCGGCGAGTCTGTGTGGCTGGCGCGGCGGCAAGGGCTGATAGGCCATCGGCTGCACCCAACTCGAAGAATACAAGCTGCCCGAACACGCTCGGATTGCGATAAGACTGATCGCTGCTTTGATCGTCGCTTGACCAACTGAGCTTGATGTCACGATCCGTTTGCGTTGCGCCGTTCAACTGCACGTTGAAGCCGAGTGTGCCGCCATCCGTCGGCACGATATTCCACTGCGAAGTGCGAAGAGGAACAGCCATCTCAATCGCGTAGCCTGTCGCTGTCCGCACGACCACCGGACGCACTCCGAGCGCCGCCGCGTTTTGGCCGGTGGTCAGCGCGGCGTTCGTGCCAATATTCGCCGCCGGAATAGTGATCTGCGCCACTCCCGGCATGAAGTTGGTCAGGCTCAAGTTGCCTGTCGCGTTGATATATAGCTCAACCGAGTCTTCATTCCAATAGTCCTGTCCGTGCTGACCAGCGATGATGCTGCTGTCCCTCACGACGAACGCGAAATACAGATTGTCGCTGTCGGCTGCTGCCGCGAACGTCACCATGCCGTTTTGCTGTGGGTTAGCGGCGGGCTGCGGCCCATCGACAAATGTCACCTGCGGCACGTTTTCCCACTCGGAGAGATTGCCATCGACCTGCATCGTTAGCGGGAAAGCGGCATAATAGACTTCACCGGGTACGCCACTGGGGGCGAGCTGTGTTTGGGCGAAGGTGAGCGGCGGCGCGGTCAGCACGAACAGCAGCCCGCACACAGCGATCACCACGACGACAATTCCAGCAACTCCGAGACGTACTCTATAACCGAACCTAAGCATTAGAACCTCTTACTCTACTTTGTCGATGCGTTCAAATCCGAGCCTGCCGTTATGCAAATCGAAAACCATCGCGGCGAAAAAGGCCGTTTGAATTTGAACGATATGCCGCTGTGTCTAAGCGGTTGTTACGAGGGCAGTACCCTATTGTGCGTTCACTCAGTCCGAAAGGGGTTTCAACGTGGCTGCGGGGTGAGGTGCATCGGAGTGCGTGCCTCGTGCAGCAGCAGGATTGCTCTGCTGTAGCACAAGTGGGAGTATAAGCTCGAAAAAGCTCACTTATCGTTAAGACTTTCCCATTTTAATGTGATTCTTAAGATTAAATAACGTTACTTTTAGACAAAGTTTGGACATGAAATTGGTTACAGCCTTGCTTAATCCGATCTAAATACGGGAAAATGGTAACTGAAGTATCCAGTACCTATTGGCTACCGTGATATTGGTGAAAAATCGCGCAATTATGAGAGCGGGTTTGTATGCAGCATTAAGCACAACAGCAGCAGGGGAGTGTTATTCACGATTTGTCTATAATTAAGATTATGGATATAATCCGACACTAATTATGTTGCGAAATTAACCACTTCAGACAATTCTCCAGTTAGTTTACGGGAAATGATATGTCGATTGAGTCGCATGAACCCCTGACCGTCGGTGTACAAAAGATGCCCACAGGCATCGTAGA
>JACMMD010000263.1 GCA_014379235.1 Anaerolineae bacterium | reverse complement strand
GCCCATTTGGAACGTGGCGGGCGGTCAGGCAGTTGGTGACGCGCTCTATGATGAAATTTTGCACCCCACCGCCGGACGCCTCATCGAACGCTGTGACGCGATTCTACGTCTGCCGGGTGCGTCCAAAGGCGCGGATAACGATGTGCGTCTTGCCATCAAACGCGGCATCCCGGTGTATTTCGACATTAACGATGTACCGGAATTTGTAGAAGCCTAATCCAGCGCCTGTGCCAGATCGTCAATCAGGTCATCGACGTGTTCTAAGCCCACAGAAACGCGCAGCAGATTCAACGGCGTTGGCGTATCCGGCCCTTCGACAGAGGCGCGGTGTTCGATCAGGCTTTCCACCCCGCCGAGGCTGGTAGCGCGGGTGAAGATTTTCAATCGTGCCGCGCAGGCCAGCGCCTCAGCTTGAGCGCCTTTGATCTGGAACGACAGCATCGCGCCGAAGCCGCTCATCTGTTTGGCGGCGATGTCGTGTCCTTCATGTGACGTTAAGCCGGGATAGTATACGACCTCTACAACTGGATGCTGGCTGAGAAAGACCGCGATTTTGCCCGCGTTAGCCGTTTGCTCCCGAACGCGAATCGCCAGCGTCGGCAGGCTGCGTAATAGCAACCAGCAGTCGAACGGCGACGGCACAGCACCGGACAGTTTTTGAATCGTGCGAAGTGAAGTTTCCAGTGCGGCATCATTGACGATCACCGCGCCACCAAGTACGTCGCTGTGCCCGCCGAGATACTTCGTGGTCGAGTGCATAACCATATCCGCGCCAAGTTCGAGCGGACGCTGAAAAATCGGCGTGGCCCAAGTGTTATCGACAGCACACAGCGCACCCGCTTGATGCGCGAGTTGAGCAACAGCCGCGATGTCCACGATTTTCAAACGCGGGTTCGACGGTGTTTCGACCCAGATCAGCTTGGTGTTCGGCTTAATTGTTTGCTCAATGAGGGCAAGGTCGCTCATATCGATGATGTCCGCCTGCAAACCCCATCGGGCCATCACCTCTTTGACCAGATGGCGACTGCCGTGATACAGATCATCGGGCAGAATAATGTGGTCGCCAGTGGACAGCGTTTGCAAAATTGCGGATGCCGCCGCTTGACCGGACGCAAATGCCAGCGCGGATGTCCCGCCTTCCAAGGCCGCGAAAGCGGTTTCGAGTGCGCTGCGGTTCGGGTTGCTGGTGCGTGTATAAATATCATGCGGAAAGCTGCCATCTTCGGCGCGTTCGAACGTGGTAGATAGTATGATCGACGGAGTAACCGCGCTTGTGCCCGATTCGACAGCGCGCCCAACGTGAACGGTCAAGGTTTCAAGTCGCACAAATCACCTGTACTGTGCTGGTAGCGGCGCAGCGCCCCTACAGTCGATTTGCGTGATCCGTAGCCGATAATGCAATTTTTCGGCGCTTTCGAGGATTTGTTGGCGGGTCTGCTCGTCCAGCAACTGAGCATCGCCGTTCTTCAGCGCCTAAAGGCCACCATCATCGGTACTTTTGCCAGATCGGCTACGTCTTTTAATGTCGGCATACCAACCCTTTTATTCGGGATTGCCCCTTGGGTGTGGTTAAACCTGTTCTTGATCTGCCGTGATTTATGCCCACGTTCGACTATTTGACGCCTTATACGACATCAATATAATATTAGCATGAAAGGAAGCTTTTTATGGATGCTAATGAAAAGTATTGTCCGAATTGTAAGCGTACTTTACCCCTAGACGCTTTTCACAAGAACAAGAGGCTTTCCACCGGGAGGTCTACATACTGTAAAGAGTGTCACAACGCCCGTAGCAGGGTGTCAAAGGCTAAGGCGCG
>JACMMD010000262.1 GCA_014379235.1 Anaerolineae bacterium | reverse complement strand
TTCAAGGTGGAACGCTACCGTAGCGCGAATAGCGGCTGCCAAACCCATAAGGGCTGTACGTTCAATCTCAGGGATTTGTCCTGCATGTGATAACACCTGCTCCGCTTCCAAAACACATTTCTCGGCTTCAGCGTAAGCGTCGATCAAAGTCAGGGCAAAGGCATAATTAAGTCCAAGTTTAGTACGTGCATGCAGAGCCTCTTGAGGCAGTGTCCTCACCCAGCGTAGAAAGGTTGATATCTCCCCGCGCATCCAAACAAGAGCGCCGTACTTGTCCACTAGCAATGCTGCCCGCTCGCTGTCCTTGCCAAGCAAGGCGTGTTCAATCGCCTCACTCACCCAGCCATCTTGCTCGAACCACTCACTTGCACGGCAGTGAAGCTCTTGTATATCGTTGGGGCTGGACTGCTGCAAGTGTCGGCGCAGCATGTCGGCAAATAAGTGATGATAGCGATACCAGTAGCGCTCATCATCCAGCGGAATAAGGAATAGATTGCCGCGCTCAATCTGCTCCAACAGCGCTTGACCATCGTTTCGACCTGTGACTGCATCACACAGCGGCCCGCTCAAACGGTCAAGAATAGATGTTTGCAGCAGAAAACTTTGCAGCGCTTCCGGCTGACGGCTCAACACCTCGTCAGTCAGATAGTCGAGAATGTACCGATGGCTGCCTGTGAACGCCGAAATGAAGCTGGCGACATCCTTGCGATCCTTCATCGCCAACGCCGCTAATTGCAGTCCTACAATCCATCCTTCCGTTCTCCTGTCTAGGTCGAGAATTTGTTTGCTGCTTAACTCAATCCCTAACATCTGCCACATAAACTGCGCCGCTTCTTCGGGTGTAAAGCGCAAGTCACCGGCTCGAATCTCGGCTAATTGACCACGCGCTCGCAAGCGTGAAAGCGGCAGCGGCGGATCTTCGCGGCTGGTAATGACCAACCGCATCTGTGACGGCAAATGTTCGAGCAGAAAAACGAGTGCTTCGTAGACAGCCGGAGAAGTAATCTGATGATAATCGTCCAGCACTAACACAAACCGCTTTGGCAAATCTTCTAGGCGTCTGATCATCGTCGTCAAGATGTTTTTCAGGGTTGGTGACTGCGCCGATTGCAGCAGTGAGAGCAGATCATCATTTTGAAAATCGCCTACTTTTTTCAGTGCGGAGATCAGATACGTCAGGAAGCGTACCGGGTCGTTATCGTCGCCATCAAGTGACAGCCACGCCAGCGGGAAATCCAACCTATCCGCTTGTTCGTACCAGTCCGCAATAAGCGATGTCTTGCCGAAACCCGCAGGCGCGCAGATAAGTATAAGTGGGCATTCTAAACCAGCGTCAAGCTGTTGAGCGAGACGGGGGCGCGCTACACGATCAACGCGGGCCGCAGGCATCGCTAACTTCGTTTGTAGAAGCTCGAATGTTGAAACTGCCATGCGAGTGTCCTAATCCCATTGGGATTCTCAGTCTAGCACTGGCCGCGACAGCGCGCAAACCATCCATAGCTGCTGACAATCAACCTTTTGAATACGCCTTTCGGATACCACCCATCAACCACCATACCGTCTAAATTATGAATATAGTCAGCAACAATCAATCACTAAAGGGGAACTGCAAATCATGTCATCTACAACTACACAACCTACGCATCACAAACTAAATCCTTGGCTGAGACTCGTTCAGGCCGCCGTACTGCTAGTGTGGTCACGTCGCCGCTATTGGAACCCTTGGCTGCTGCTCGTCCCGGTCATCATTCTGATCTTGATACCCGGCGCAGAGCGCTTTCAAGGTAGCAATCTCGTTGAAGGTTTCGGTAACTGGGCATGGGATCGCCATCACAATATGCTCAGTTGGGCAGTTCGTCCGCTGTTGATTATGCCGTTCTTATACTTCGCGTACTGCCGGAACTGGCAGGGCGTGATGGTCGCACTCGTCCTGATCGCCACCAACTTCTTCTGGTTTCCCATGCCCGCCAACCCCGACTCAAGCGCGCTAGAATTCTTAAGCGCCGAGCGCCAATGGATTGAAAGCTCGTGGGACATCAGCAAGGTTCTGCTGGTCTCCAGCATTCCAGCCGGTTTGTTCCTGTTGGGATTGGCTTTCTGGAAGCGTTCGCTGCTGATCGGACTGCTGTTGATCGACGGTATCTTCGTCTTGAAGTCGGTCTACAGCGTCGAGCTTGACAAGTCGGGTTGGGCGCTTATCCCCTTCCTGATAGTCGCGCTGGTGATCTTCAACGCGGTGGTGTTGTACATCGTCCGTCTCATCCGCAATCGGCTGCAAAACCATCCCGCCAGTACAATGGCCGCGCAGCATTAACGCCGAACCTCATCCCTACCTCAATCGTCAGGGTATCCCGCTGCGGATACCCTGATTGCTTCCCACAATACAACACATTCAACCGCCAGAATACACCTTTCGGCCACCAGCGATCAACCGCTTCGCCGCCTACAGTAGAGCCATCGAACCCATCGTAAACTTGAAAGGACATCATCATGAACCAAGTTTCAGTAACCTTTATCCCGCGTATACAGGGAGCAGCTTTTTGGCTGTTCACCGCCATCTTGCTCGTTCTGCTGACAGCGCTGCCCGCACTGGCGCAGGAGCAACCGATTGACTTGAATGGCGTTGCTCCGGCCACACTCACGGACGAAATGCTGGCTGACATTGACGCTTACACGGCTGACACGATGCAGCGTTTTGGCATTCCCGGCGCGACCATCGCCATCGTGCAGAACGGCGAAATCGTACACCTCAACGGTTTCGGTGTGCGTGAGATGGGCAGCGATGCCACCGTGACACCCGATACTCTGTTCATGATCGGCTCTGTGCCCAAGTCAATGACCGCCACCATGATCGGCACACTGGTCGATGAAGGCGTGTTGACATGGGATACGCCCGTTGTCGATGTTCTGCCGACCTTCGCACTGTCCAACCCGCAATCAACCCGGAGTGTTACCTTCCGCAATCTGCTCAGTATGAGCGCTGGCATTCCCGCCTTCGACACCCCTATTTTCGTGGAACCGTATTCGCCTGAACAAATCATCGAATCGTTGGACGACTTACCCGTGTTTGCCGCCCCCGGTGAAGGCTATGCCTACAGCAATCAGGGTTATGCAACGGCGGGTTTCGGTGCGGCAGTTGCGGCAGGCGCGACGTATGGCGAGGATATATACGAGACCTACGCCCGCTTGATGCAAGAACGTGTATTTGACCCCATCGGTATGCAGCAAACCACGTTCGACTTCAATGCAGGTGTCAGCAGCGCAAACGTGGCTTCGGCACACGGTTTTGATCTGGCGAACGGCGGCTACTCGGTTGTACCCTTCGAGTTGGAGCATGGCGCTTTTTCAATTATTCCCGCTGGCGGAAGCACATGGTCAACCGCTGAGGATTTGGGGCGCTATCTGGTCTTCCAGATGAATAATGGTATGACCGCTGACGGAACGCAGGTCATCTCCGAAGAAAGCCTGTTGGAGATGCGGATACCCCATTCACTTACGCCCAATGGCAACTACTTCGGGCTTGGCTGGATCGTCCTACCGCTCTATCACGGACTTGAGAACATCGACTACGGCGGCCAAAATCTCGGCTATACGTCGTATGTCAACTTCTTGCCTGCCGCAAACATCGGCATCGTGGTGTTAACCAACCGCGTCGGCGGCGACAGTTACACTCACGCAGTGACGCAGTATGTGTATGAGACAGCGTTCGGGCTGGAACACGAGGCCGATACAGCATTTACGGCAGAAGAAGAAGGCTTGCAGGGCATGATCCAAGGTTTCAGCAGCCAGATCGAAGCCCATGTTGAGCCTGAATCTGTCACGTCCTATCTAGGTGATTATGAACACAGCGCCACAGTTCATTTCAACGAGGCTGGTGAGTTCGTGATGAGCATCGAATTCGGCGACTTCCCACTGTACGGTTTACCGGGACAGCAAGGCATGTTCGCACTAGGGCGGGCGCTCGGCTTGTTTGTTCAGTTTGACGAGAACGGCCAGAGTTTCACCATCAGTGCAGGCGAAGGCCAACCGACAATGACCGCCGCGAGAATTGGCTAGACCTCACCCGCATCAATCCGTTGGGGCAAATCACGGTTTGCCCCAACCATAACTACTCATTCTATCCAAGCAGCTATCAAACCTTTTTCGAAGTTCACAAGGAGAAACAATCATGCCTCTGATCCAACGCAGCGTTATCCTCGCCATTCTGAGTCTCATGTTGATCGTCAACGGGGTGCTGCCTGCTCTGGCGCAAACCGTCACAATGCCAGCGCCAACCGGAGACTATCCCGTTGGCCGCACCATCTATGAATGGACGGACAGCACTCGCCCTGAACTCTACAGCGACGATCCCGATGCCAAACGTGAATTGTCGATCTGGGTATGGTATCCCGCGCACCCCGGCGCAAACGCGCAGCCTGATGCTTACCTGCCGGGCATGTTAGGCGAGATCATCGGCCAGCAGTTCGGCATTACCATGAGTCAGATTCAGTCCCACGTTTACGCCGATGCGCCGCTGGCCGACAGCGACTCGACGTATCCGGTGCTGGTTTTCTCTCACGGTAATGGTGTTCTCGTTGGCGCTTACGCTGCTCTGCTGGAAGAAATTGCCAGTCACGGATACATCGTCGTCGGCATCAACCACACATATAACCCGCAGGTATCGGTCTTTTCGGATGGACGTATTATTCCCGCCAGCATGAGAGCCGTATCAAACGAATCGGTTGAATACTGGGTGGAAGATACCGCCTTCGTGATCGACCAATTGGCGATGCTGAACGCCGGTGATGAGCGTTTCGCTGGCAAGCTCGATTTCACACGGCTCGGCATTTTCGGACACTCGTTCGGCGGCGCTGCTGGCGCGGAATTCTGCCATGTAGATTCGCGCTGCACAGCGGGCATTGTGGTCGACGCGACGCTGCGCGGTGATTCCGCCACTCAGGGCGTCACGCAGCCGTACATGCAGATGTTCTCAACCTACCCTACGTGCGACGAATTGATGGCCGTAAGCGCCGTTCCGAATATAGAGGCGTGTGAGGCTGCGTTTAGCGAACGCCGGGTAGAGTGGCAAACGCTGTTTGACAGCGCCCCATCGGGTTATATGGTGACTATCGACGGTGCGCGGCACAACAACTTTGCCGATAACGGCTTCTTGCTGCCGCTCGTCCCAAGCCTTGAAGAAGGCGCCACCATCGACCCCGAACGTGCATGGCGCATCGCCAGCGACTACATACTCGCCTTCTTCGACAAGCACCTCAACGGCGCAGAGTCGCCGCTGCTGGATGCACCATCGTCCGATTACCCCGACGTCACCTTCGTCAGCCACGAGTAGCTTTACACGGTCAACGAGGGACGGCCCGTTAACCGTCCCTCATATAATCAACCCCTGAATACGTCTTTCGGCCACCTGCGATCAACCCTTCTACCGCCTATAGTAAGTTCAATGGCCACACACAAAGCGCCAACATTCAATCGGCATCTTAGTAGAGGGGATCGGCAGTGACTACAAACAGCTTTGCGACAACCAGTTTTGAATTGGCCCCCATCGGCACGCGCTTCGTCGCACTCATCGTTGATGGACTCATCATCGGTGCGATTGGCAGCATCGGCTACATGGCTGCTCAAGGGCCGGGGGCAAGCGGCGGACTGCTCGTCGGGTTGATCTATACGTGGTATTTCCTAACACGCCACAACGGTCAAACACCCGGCAAATCGCTGATGAAAATCCGCGTCATCAAGGCCGATGGCAGCGCCATCAGCGATGGTGATGCGGTTGTGCGTTTTATCGGTTCGCTGCTGAATAACTTCTTCGCACTCGGTTGGATCTGGGCGATGTTCGATGACAACAAGCAAGGTTGGCACGACAAACTCGCTAAAACCTACGTCGTCAACGCTAACTAATCGAACTTTCCATCTCACAAAGGAGACTACGCCATGCGTAAGATTTTTGCCCTACTGATCGGTATCTTCATCTTTCTTCCAATCGCATTCACAGCGATGAGCCTAACGTCGCTCCGCCCGTGGATATTGGATCGCAGCTTCTACGAACGTCTTGTGAGCGATGAGCGTCTCTATGACGGGTTGTTTGTCGGGGAGCTGCCCAACGTCTTTAACCGTAACATCCTTCCTAATGAACAGTTACCTGTAGCTGCACTAAACGCCGGACTGCGTGAAGTCATCACGCCGGAATACATGCAGGCTCAATCCGTGGCCGTCGTCAATCAGGTCTTCGACTTCATTGACGGACGCGAAGGGGAATACGTAGCGACGCTCGACATCGCCCCTGTTAAAGCTGCGCTCTCCGGTGAAGCAGGTTCACGCTTTGCCAATGCGTTAGCGGCTGCGCTGCCCGCCTGTGAAGCAGGCCAAGAAGCCATCGCGCCAACAGGTACGCTCATGCGCTGCATCTCGGCTGATGGTTCGTCCTCTGAAGCAGCCGGACAAATCACCGCCGCGCTTCCGACTGCTGTCGAAGCGATGCCAGATCGCGTGGATGCCAGCGAGACCAACATTCGCGTGGATTGGCGCTCCGTCAATTGGCTGGTGCGCTTCAGTGTGCGCCCCGGTTTTGAAATTGGCATGGTCGCGGCGGTCTTTGCTGCGCTAATCGCCGGACTCATCCTTGCCTATCTCGGTGGCGATAATCGCCGCGAACGGCTGATCTGGTTGGGTTCGTGGTTGTTCTTCCCGGCGGCGCTGTTCGTATTGATCGGTCTGACGCTGACCAGCCCGTTCCTCGCAGGCCCGCTGCGTAACGGGCTGATGAGCGCAAGTTGGGATGGCGTGAATTTCAGCGAAACGTTCCAGCAAGGTGTCATGACGCTGGCTACGTCGTTGGTGCAGCAGATCGGCAGCGGCTTCTTAATCACTGGCGCGGTCAGCACCATAATCGCCTTAACCCTCGTCGTCTGGGGTTTGCTGATAACATCCACCGCTGCTGATTACCCGAGCAGTAAAACGGTGCAAGTGCCCGTGCGGACTATATGAGACTTCAACCGAAATCGTCAGGGTGTACTAGACGTATACCCTGACGATACCTTTGCATCAAACACGCCTCTAATACCTTTCCGATCAAATCCCTCTCTCCGACAAATCGTCTGTCCGACTTCGCCCCCAAAAATCAACCTCTTGGATACGCCTTTTGGCTAATCGCAATCAACCCTCTTGACGCTTATCGTAAGCATATCGAATTCAAATAACGAAAGGTGCATCACAATGCTGCGACTGAAACTCATCCTCCTATTGATGGTTAGCATGTTCGGAATGGCCCTGCCGACCTTCGCGCAGGAAATGGATGGAAAAGTGCTGGCCGCTGTCCATGACAACAATGTATGGCTGTATGCACCCGATGCTGATCCACAGCAGATCACCGACGGCACGGCCAATGATTACTCCAACCTCGTTTGGAGTGCTGACGGCACCGCTCTCGCTTTCATCGCCCTTGATGAAAACTTCGCCGCGACCCTGTGGCTGTACAACCGCGCAGATGCGTCACTCACTGAGGTTGGCAGCGATGTTCCGGCAGGTTCGCCTGTGAGCTTCACAGGTGACAGTAGCCAACTGGTGTTCTCTCAAGATGTGACACCGCCGGGAAGCACTGATACCAATCCGATTGATATATACACCTTCGATCTTGCGACCAACACGGCGGCACAGATCACAACCGTTGACATCGGTGAAGGCTGCGGCGGCGGGTCGTCTTTTCCCGGCGATTGGCGATACTGGAACGAGACCGACGGATTCGGCGGCTTTCATTCGGTGCTAGAATTGACACCCTTTGGCCTCGTCTACAGCAAGGACTGTGGCTACAGCACCGCGCTGCTCAACGTCGAAACTGGCGAAGAGGTTTCGTTGGGGTCAATCAGCCGTGTATCCGTCTCCCCTGATGGCACTCAAGCGGCGGGCATCACTTACCTATCCGGCGACAGAACCAGCGAACAACTGGCAGTGGTCGATCTTGCATCAGGCGCAGTTACCACGTTAGAAACGCCGGCCATTCCCGATCAGGTGACGTGGGGTGCTAACTCGAACGAGTTGTTGTATAGCACTCGCCAAATGACCGACCAGATGATTCCAACCACTGACGAAGCCTTCGAGCGCATCAACACGGTTCTTGGCACGTCGGGTCAGGTTCACGTCTGGGCATCGAGCATCCATCGCTTTGACCTCGCCAGCAATACCGACACCGAAGTTTATCTAGCGGATGCATATGCCATCGGCTGGATGAGCGCCGCGTCAGATGGGACGCTGAACTTCAGCCAGATTGCCAACGCCGAAGCGCTACTCGAAGCCATCGGCGCAGGCACACTCGATCAAAGCGACCCCGCCGCGTTCACTGCGTCTATCAATCTCGTCCCGGTTGAACTGTTCACCCTACCGCTTGATGGTAGTGACGCGCAGCTAATCGGTACAGATTTGACCGAAGGAGCAGTAGCCGCACAGTAATCCATATTGGTCAGGACGATGGCTTCATCGCCCTGACCAAAAATCAACCACATGGATACGCCTAATGGCTATCTGCAATCAACCACGCTTTCCCTTACAGTGAATGAAATCGCTCACAACAGAATGGAGATAACATGAAACTCGTAACCGCTCTTGTTCTCGCGCTCGTTGTGTTCGTCGCTGGGGCCGCACTGGCGCAGGAGAACGTCACCAACACAGTAGCTTTCAACGATTTCAGCTTCAGCTTTGACTCGGCGCTGGCGACCCACGTTACCATCGACCAGTATCTCACCGAACCGGCAGATGTGTTCCCGCCACAGGGCGCGCACACGCACTTCGTTCTCGCTGGCGACCAACCCGTTGCGGACAACATCGTCGGTATCCGCGTGTATCGCACTGCTGACCTCGCAGCCCAAGAACATCTTCAGGAACAGGTTACACGGCTTCAATCCCTGCTGGCTGAACGCCATGACTTGAATCAGTTTGCGAGCGTGAGCGCGAATGACCCTGCCAATGTGCTGCCCTTCCTGCCTGTTGTGGCCGCTGGACAGACGATCAAGGCGCGTGTGCAGTACGTCAGCACAGCAAACATGAACGGCATTATCTACGTAACCGCCTTCCAGCAGGCCGCCGAACCGCTGACTCAGCGTGACTTCCTGTACACGTTTCAAGGTCTAAGCGCGGACGGCGCGACGTACGTATCAGCGGTGTTCCGCGTCAGCCCGCAGTCAATCCCGGCGGAAGTGCCTGCGGATTTCAACTACGAGGAGTTCCTCGCAGAGC
>JACMMD010000261.1 GCA_014379235.1 Anaerolineae bacterium | reverse complement strand
TAGCGCGGTAGCTGTCGCAGGCGGTGAGCCGGTCGGTCCACACCACTGTCCAGGTGGCCGTGCTCGATTCGCCGGCCACTGCGGCGGCGGCCTCAATCGGATCGACACCTTCCTGCGGCGTGATGCGGAACAGGCCCAGCACGTCGGTGTCCTTGGGTTGATAGTCAGCATTCC
Source organism: Anaerolineae bacterium (assembly GCA_014379235.1). Classification (GTDB taxonomy): domain Bacteria; phylum Chloroflexota; class Anaerolineae; order Aggregatilineales; family Phototrophicaceae; genus JACMMD01. The sequence goes on along the minus strand of JACMMD010000261.1, from coordinate 3,133 downwards.
AGTAACCCATCTGGCGGTATTTGAGAACGCCGGCTGAGTAGCGCTGCTTCTTGTCCACAATCTCTGCGTCGGCGGTGACGGTGCTTTCGGCGGGTAGTTTCACTGGGGCCTCCAAACTGGGTTGACTGAGTTGATGCGCAGACCTTAGCAATCGTTTTGAATAAGGTAAAGTCAGATATATTTTGTTTTAAGATAAGCTTTTTCTTATCTGTGAGCGCTTATTTATGAACATCACTTTTCGGCAGTTGCGGGTATTCACTGAGGTGGCGCGCCAGGGCAGCATGCTGCGCGCCGCGGAGGCGCTGCACCTCACGCCGCCAGCGGTCTCGATGTCCATCAAGGACATCGAGTCGCAAGTCGGATTGCCGCTGTTCGACCGCGCCGGGCGCCAGCTGTCGCTGTCCACAGCCGGCGAGTATTTCGTCGTCTACGCGCGGCGCCTGCTGGCCACGCTGAAGGAAGCCGAAGATGCCATGGCCCGCTTTACCGGCGTCGAATCGGGCCTGCTGACGATAGGCATGGTCAGCTCAGCCAAGTACTTCTTGCCGCAGCTACTGGCGCAGTTCCATGGCGAGCACCCCTCCGTCGAGGTGCGGCTGCGTTTGGGCAATCGCGAACAGCTGGTAACGCTGATGCGAAACAACGAGGTAGACATATCGGTGATGGGCAGGCCGCCCAAGGACTGGCCCAATCGCGCCGAACCCTTTGCGATGCACCCGCATGTCCTGATAACGGCGCCGAATCACCCCTTCGCCCAATCCGAAGGTGTGCCTGCCGTCGCGTTGGCGCGGGAAGCTTTCATCGTGCGCGAGCCGGGTTCCGGCACGCGTGCCGCGATGGAGGAGTATCTCGCCTCACACCGCCTCCAGCCTATTTTCATCATGGAAATGTCGAGCAACGAGGCTATCAAGCAAGCGGTGATGGCCGGCTTGGGTGTGAGCATGGTCTCGCTGCACACCATCGGCCTGGAATGGCGCAGCGGGCTGATCGCTGCGCCGCATGTAGAGGGGCTGCCGCTGATGCGACGCTGGCACCTGGTGAACGCGGTGGCCAAGATGCTGTCGCCGGCGGCCGAAGCTTTCCGCTATTTCATTCTCGAGCGCGGCGAAGCACATCTGGCAGCGATGTTCGGCTCAGAGACAGCGCGGGCATGAAATCCCGCGCCCGGTGCCGCAACGCTGGGCACGGGGCAGCTATTTTGGTTCGGCCCGAACCGTGCCTTGCGTTCAGCGCAAAGGGCAGCAGGCAGACATCCCCCAGCCGGCCGGATGATCCTGGCCTGCCGCCAACGCAAAATGCGCGGCATCGATGCTGCTGGGAAAGCAAGGCCAGCGCCAGCGCCATCGGCGTGTAGTACCAGACCAGGGAGTCGTCGATACCGCGCTCTTCGATGAAGTCAGCGAGCTGGCTTTGCAGCACCGGCAGGTGGTCGTCGTGAAAGCCCGGTACGTTGCTGGTCAGGTGGGGGTAAAGCAATCCCGGCCGCTGTCGTTAGGGTAGCGGCAGATCAAAGCCACTAAGGATTGAAGCTGTCTCCAAGCTTGGAAAGGTTGACGAATCCGGCCGTCATTTTTTGCAATTCAGTCGGGATTTCGTTAGGTGGCAGCACAAAATCAACACAGCCCGTAGCCTGAGCGCTAAGAGGCATGCCGTTTACTTCGGCTGAGGCATCTTGGGCAAAGGTTGTTCCCCCTACTGCCTTGATCCGCCTACAGCCCTCAGCGCCGTCACCGTCATAGCCCGAAAAAACAATGCCCACCGCGCGCGCGCCCATTGCTGTTGCGAGTGAGGAAAAAAATAAATCTATCTGTGAGTTCCTGCTTGTGCGCGGGGAGACGACTCTCAAAGCACCATTCTCAATTAAAAGATCTGCATTACCAGGAATCACATAGACCTGATTCGCACGTATCTTCATCGCCGATGCGGCAAGCATTACGGTCATTTTTGAATGTCGGGACAAGATTTCAGCTAGCTGACTATGGGCGGCGGGGTGAATATGAGAAATAACTACAAATGCCATACCTGTGTCGGATGGCAAAGCTTCAAAGAAGGCCTTGTAGGCGTTAAGGCCTCCGGCTGAGGCGCCTATGCCGACAACGAAGTTGGGATTTGCTATCTTCATGTGCCTGACCTCAGGCGATTAGTTAAACACCTTTACTTTTTTGCATTAATTTTGTCGGTACTAACCCTTTACCAACTTTCTTTTTTTGATCGGCACCTGCGGTCGCACCATCCTCCATGGGTAGCAGATGAATTCCATCATCGCTAAGAATCATTTTTTGGACATCGCTTGAATGACCCGTGCCACGAGATTTGACGATATAGATGCCGCGAGTCCGTTTTTGACCTTGATCTTCTTCCAATTCCCTAACGATTATCCAGGTGTCAATCAAAGACGAGACGCCGATTTCACCACTGGTGTCGTTTTGAGCGGTTGAAGACACAAGACTCGTGAAAACGCCGGTGATGCCCTTGGACTTCAAAGCATCGATCATGCGGGTCAGCATAGACTTGATTTCCGATGCGTCGGCCTGCCCAATAAGACTAGTTAGGGGATCGATAACGACCGATGTGGGTTTGAAGTCTGCAAGGATTTTGTACAAATCGAGCAAGTGCATCTCCAGACCAAAAAAAGCAGGCCTGGTAGAAACAATTTTCAAAGTTCCTTTTTTTGACCATCGTTCTAGATCAAAACCTATGGAGCGCATATTCTGAATGAGCTGCCCGGGAGATTCTTCATAAGACAAATAAAGACACCGTTCGCCACGTTTGCAACTTTCCACCGCGAAAGCAGCCGCGAGGCTGGTTTTACCTGTGCCTGCGGTGCCCGAGATCAGCACAGTGCTGCCTTTGGTGTAACCACCACCACCACCCGCGAACAATTTGTCCAAGGATGGAACGCCTGTCGAAACTCTCTCGTCAGTACCTGGGTGATCGAGTCCTGCCGAAGTGATTGGAATGACGGAAAGCCCATCTTTGTCAATCACAAAAGGGTATTCGTTAGTCCCATGGTTGGAGCCACGATACTTGATGACGCGAATTCTGCGGGTTGAAACTTGTTGCCGGACCCTGTTGTCCAGAAGAATGATGCAATCGGAAATAAACTCCTCAAGACCGTGGCGGGTAAATGAGT
>JACMMD010000260.1 GCA_014379235.1 Anaerolineae bacterium | reverse complement strand
GGGTCGCCTGACGGCGGGTTGTTGGGCGGCGGAGGGCAGCCGCCATTGTCCGCTAAGCCGTGAACGGTTGGGCACTGGTCGTTCGGGTCGGACAACCCATCGCCATCCGTATCGACGGGCGGCGGTGGCGGCGACGTTGGGTCTAGCTCGATGACGAAACCATCAGCTTGGAACGGACAACCGTTGTTCGCTTCTGGCCCGGCTTGTTGCGGACAGTCATCGCGGCGCAGCGGTACGCCGTCGCCATCAGTATCGATGCCCTGAGCCATGACGCTGTTGGCAGCAGTGACCAGCATCAGGAGCATAAGAACGAGAAAAATTGCTTTGCGCTTCATTAGGTCTTTCTCCCTATCGATCATTACATGAACGGATCATCAAGGCTGTTAAACCTGATGTTGAGTCACATGCTAAAGATCGAAGGCTTAAAGAGCGCCTAATGAGCGCCCAGAATGCTAGGCGCTTGGGATTTTTACGAGTTCGTTATGGGTTGTCAGCTATGAGTTGTCGGTTTTCAGTTCAAAACCGATAACTGTAGGACTTACGCAGTTGACCCTGAATTTGTGCTTAGACAAGGGGTTTAAACCCCTTGCTACTGAACTCAACTGCGTAACTTCTAAACTGATAACTATCTACTGAGGACTATCGTATGCGCTGGTGACGATTCCGGTGATGAGGTCATAGGCGGCAATCCACGCGGCGCGGGTATCCGGCGTGAAGTCCTTTTTGAGGCATTGTTCGATCATCCACAGCAGCGCCGATTTGACCAACTCATACTGATCTCTGGTGACACCGTAGCTCATGTGCCGCTTGCCGAGATCATGCAGCATAGGGGAAACCGTATCGAGATCATGCAGCGCCCGCACAGCGATACCCAGCGTCTGCATGATCTTCATGCCCTGCTGTGTCATATCGGTAGTGTGAAACAGCGATCTGGTTTCCGGCGCGATGTCCCACAAGCGGTTGTAGAAGATCGCCGCTGCTTCGTTGGAAATGGGCACAAGCCGTGCGAAACTCAGCGTGACGAGTTGGCGCTGTTTGTCGGTGATGGTGGTAGGCATAGTCTCATCGCTTTCTGCTGTAAGCGCGAATTATACAGCGCTCAAAAGCGTAAGACGACAATCACTGATAATCAGGGTGTATTCGGATTTGTGGAGCGTGAATACGGGCGACACATGTGTCGCCCCTACCAACGACAATGTAGGGGCGAGGCACGCCTCGCCCGATTGTAGAACTCAATCTTCCGCCCCAGAGCGATACAGTTGCAGCGTCATGCCGCCATCCACGGGCAGCGCCACACCCGTTAGGAACGCCGCATCCGGCCCGGTCAGGAAAGCCACCACGCCCGCGACATCTTCGGGTTTGCCGAGCCTGCCGAGCGGGTGAAAACCAAGCCGATGTTTGCGCGCTTTCTCCACATCTTGCACCGCTTGAAACCACGCCTCGGTTTCGATCAGGCCGGGGATGATGACGTTCACGCGCACCGTCGGCGCATATTCCAGCGCGAGGCTGCGTGTCAGCGACAGGATGCCGCCCTTGGCCGCCGCGTAAGCTGTCATTCCCGGCACAGTATGTAAGGCATGTAATGATGCGACATTGACGATAGAGGCGTTCGGCTGCTGGCTCAGATAGCGCCGCGCACGTTGGGCGCACAGAAACGTTCCGGTGAGATTGACATCGACAATCTCGCGCCATTTTGACGCTGTTATCTCGGTGATGGGAATGTTGATCGAACCGCCAACATTGTTGACCAGTACGTCGATGCGCCCGTATCTTTCGACTGTGGTATCTATCAGTGCGGCAACAGACGTTTCATCGGTGACATCCGTATGCTGGAAAAATGCGCTCCCGCCAGCGTTCACAATCGCATTGGTGGACTCTTCGCCCGTTGTGCGATTGACTTCAGCGACCACGACTCGCAGCCCGTCAGCGGCCAGTCGTTCCGCGATGCCGCGCCCGATGCCCTGTCCCGCGCCAGTGACGATAGCGACTCGTTCGCTCATGAGAGGGGGTAGTCCGAATGTGTCTCGGCTTCGATCAGCGGCCAATAGCGGGCGATCTGGCGCTTGTCTTCGGCATCGAGCTTCGTTTGCTGCGGATCACGCGCATAGGGCGATGCCAGTACGCCGCGCCGCCACAGTACATACTTATGGAAAGTCACGCCGTACATGCTGGCGTAGTTGAGCAGGGGCAGCAGTCGCAGTTGCAGCGCGTCCGCGCCCGCTTTATCGCCGCGCATGAACGTCTCGTAGATTTTCACCTGCACGTCGAGCAGGCCACCAGCAGGCATATTGCCCACCGCGCCGCGTTCGAGTTCGTCGATCAGATAGATACCGTTCGCGCCGCCGAACACGCCTTCGCAAGCAGTGCCCGCCAGTTCGATGATGCGCGTGATGCGCTGCAAAATGGGCGGCGCTTCTTCTTTGATGTAGCGGATGTGCTTCTCTTGCTGCATCAGTTTGGCCAGTGCTTCCGCTCCAATGGGCGAACCGACTGGCGCGGGCGCGTTCTGAATCATCAACGGCAGTTCTAAGCTCGACAGCGCACGATAGTAGCTCTCGACTTCGGGGTTGGGTGCTTTTCGTAGATACGGCGGCATCGACATCAAGCCGTCCGCGCCGTGTTTGTCCGCGTGTTCGGCAAATTCCAGCGCGATAGATTGCGTGATGCCCTGTACGCCGATCAATACCGGGACGCGCTTGTCAATCGTTTTCAGCACGAACTCCACCGACGCGAAACGTTCGGTGTCGGACAGGCTGAAAAACTCGCTGGCCATCGCTGGCGCGACCAGCCCGTGCGCGCCGACGCGCAAGCAGTAATCGATCTGCCGTTCATAGCTGGCCCAGTCAATCGCACCGTTGTCGTCAAATGGTGTATGTAAAATCTGGTAGATACCGGAGAACAATTGGATTTTTCCTTAAAACGTAACGGGCAGCGATTTCAGCCCGCGAAACGCAATATTCGGATGCCACTCCACATCAGACGCGGCAAGGCGGATGTTCGGTAGACGGCGCAGCAGGGTGTTGATAGCGATCTGTCCCTCGATGCGCGCCAACGGAGCGCCGAGACAGAAGTGAAAGCCATAGCCGAAAGCGATATGACGGTTGTCGCCTCGTTCGATGTCCAGCGTATCGGGGTCGGGGAACTGTTCGGGGTCGCGGTTGGCCGCGCCGAGCATCTTTAACACCAGTTCGCCCGCACGAATGCGCTTCCCGCCGATCTCCATATCGACCAGCGCCACGCCCCAACTGCGCTGAACGGGGCTGTCGTAGCGCAGCAGTTCTTCAACCGCGCTGTTGATGAGGTTCGGGTTATCGCGCAGCTTTTCCAGTTGATCGC
>JACMMD010000259.1 GCA_014379235.1 Anaerolineae bacterium | reverse complement strand
TCGCTTATGCTGACTTCTCCAAAGCGTGGAAGTTGGCCACCGAACAGATCGAATCGGCTGACTGGGGCATCATCGCCCAAACAATGCAGTCCCGTGCAGAAGCGGGTCTGTCCGAAGCGCAGCGACGAATGGTGCGGCGCTAACAACGAGTAGACGGGCAAGTTTTAATGGCTTATAAACTGGAGTGGTTAGACAACGATCAGACCGTCTTGCATCTCGTGATGGAAGGCGAAATGACGTGGGAAGAATTCTATGAGGCGATGCGCGAACTGAAAAATTGGGTGACGAGTGTCGATCATCCGGTGTCCACGATTACTGATGTTGGCAATGCGAAACCTATGTCACTCAGTAATGTGTTAAAGCTGAAACCAGCCTTTGCTGATAAAGCTGAAAACACGCGCCTCTCGGTGGTCGTTGGACTGCCGGCCTTCCAGCAGACGATGGTGAACCTGTTTACCAATCTGTATAAGCAGCTTGCCGGAGAAGTGCCTATCGTGTTCGTGAAAACGATGGAAGAGGCTCAAGCGCTGGCGGCGCGAGAAATCGCTAAGTGACGCAAGAAAAAGACACATGAATTGTTGGCGCAAGAGCGCATGAAAGACGAATAAGGGTAGAGCGAATTATGGCAGATACCGTTAAGCTCGTTGTTGATGACCGGGAATATCAAGTCCCGGCGGGGATGAATCTGGTCGATGCTGGCAAAATGTTCAACATCGACATCCCGATTTTCTGCTACCACCCCAAGCTCAGTCCGGTGGGCATGTGCCGCATGTGCCTTGTCGAACTGGGTTCGGTGATGCGCGATCCCCAAACTAAAGAAATCGTGATGGACGATGCAGGCAAAGTGCAGGTGCGCTGGCTGCCGAAGGTGCAAACGGCATGTACGCAGGTTGTCACCGATGGCATGTACGTCCGCACGTCGACGCAGGTCGTCGATCAGGCGCGGGAAAATGTGCTGGAGTTTTTGCTCACCAGCCATCCGCTCGACTGCCCGATTTGCGACAAGGGCGGTGAATGCCCGCTGCAAAACCTGACGATGGAACACGGGCCGGGCATGACCCGCATGAACTTCGCGGACAAGATTCACCTTGATAAGCATGTGCCGCTTGGTGAGTTGATCTTCCTTGATCGTGAGCGCTGCATTCAATGTGCGCGCTGCACCCGCTTTCAAGATGAAATTGTCGGTGACGATGTGCTGGCTTTCCACGAACGTGGGCGTGCCTTGCAGATCATCACCGTGAGCGACCCGCCATTCGATACATATTTCTCCGGCAACACGACGGATATTTGCCCCGTCGGTGCGCTGACAACGGCGGACTTCCGCTTTGGTGCGCGTCCGTGGGAACTGACCAACGTGCCGAGCATTTGCCCGCACTGCCCCGTCGGCTGCGATACCACACTCAGCACCCGCCAAGACCGCGATACGGACGGGAAAGTGGTCATCAAGCGTGTGATGCCGCGCCAGAACGAGGCCGTCAACGAAATCTGGATTTGCGATAAGGGCCGCTTTGGCCACCATTTCACGCGCAGCACCGAGCGACTCAAAGAGCCGATGCTGCGTAACAAGAGCGGCAACCTCACGTCGGAATCGTGGAACGATGCGCTCGAAGCGGTGCTGGCCTGCTTGCAAACCGCGAATGGAAGCGTCGCCGCTATCGCTGGCCCGATGATGACCAACGAAGACCTGTGGGAACTGCGCCGCGTACTTGGTGCGGTGGGCAGCCAACGTCTCGGCGCATGGCCGCCAACCCACGCCGGACATGATATTGTGGCGCAGGTGGGTGTGGGCGAAGGTACGGCTCTGAAAGAACTCGGTAAGGGCGACGCGATCTTAGTGATCGCCAGCGACCTCGAAGAAGAAGCCCCGATCTGGCGGCTGCAACTCAAGCAGGCGCATGATCGCGGTGCGTATCTGGTCGTGGCCAATGCGCGCTTCACACGTATGGACGACTTCGCCAATGATACCCCGCGCTACGATTATGGTAGCGCGTCGAACTGGCTTGCACAGTTGGCAGGCAGCGAAACCGGGCAAAAGCTGACAGGCGCGACTAATCTCGTCGTCGTCGCAGGCGCGGAAGGGCTGACGCTGGAAGGCAGCCGCTCTCTGATGGAAGCCGCCGCCAAGTTCTTGATCGACAGCGGCCACATCGGCAAGCGTAACAACGGCCTGATGGCGACATTCCCCGGCGCGAACGGCATGGGCCAATACTACATGGGCTTCACGCCCGAAAATACGCAGGACATCATCAACAATCCGCCGAAGGTGCTGATCGTCGCGCAGGCTGACCCGCTTTCCGACGACCCGAACGCCGCCGAGTGGTACAACCAGATTGAGACGGTCATCAGCCTGACGCTGACCGTCGATGACACCGCGCAGCGCGCCGGTTATGTGCTTCCGGTTCAGAGCTTCGCCGAGCGCGATGGCTCGTATATCAACGGACAGCGCCGCGTTCAGCGCTTCTACACCGCGCAGAGCGTCATCGGTCAGTCGTTACCCGCGTGGCAGGTTTTCTCGCGCTTGGGTGAACGTCTGGGACTGGGACGGGCGAAACAGTCCGCCGCCGCCGTAGCGATGGATATTTCGCAGCACGTTCCCGGTTTCCAAGGGGCGCGTTACAAAGACCTATCGAAGGTTGAAGTACAGTATCCGATCATTGGCCGCGACGACGTGTACTATGGCGGCACGGCTTATGATAATACGGGCGGACTCGGCGTGCAGATTCCGAGCGCTGCTGATCGCGGCGAAGCGATCAGCGTGGGCAGTTCTCAAGCACCCGCCGCGCCAACTGCCAAAGATGGCGAATTGATGATCGTGCCGACGACGCGGCTTTATAATCGTGATGACTTGTTCCGCCCAAGTGCGCTGATGAACAAACGCATCCCTGAACCCTACGTCGAGATCAACGCGGCGGATGCTGCCCGTCTGGGTATCGCGGATGGCGATATGGTGCAGGTCAACGCCAGCGAGAATACGCCGAACGTGTATGCTCGTGCCCATGTCAACGGTACTGCGCCACAGGGGACGGTGCTTTTGCCACGTAACCTGACCGATAAGCCCGTGCCGATGGCGCTGACCGCCGGGGTTGTGAGTAAAGTAGAGGGCTAACCGACTATGATTGATATTGATGCATTTTTTGCTTCATTTAATCCCGACCCGAATCTGATCGTTCAGTGTCGGGACGCGGCAGGCTGCGCGCTCTGGCAGCCGATCATCTGGGCGGCGCTGGTGTTGTTCGTGTTCGTTACGGGCTTCGCCTATAGTACGCTGCTCGAACGCCGCGTGTTGGCGCTGTTTCAGCATCGTGTCGGCCCTAACCGTGTGGGCCCCGGCGGCTTCTTGCAGCCCGCCGCCGACGGTGTGAAGCTGGTGTTCAAAGAGGACATCGTTCCGGCGCAGGCGTACTATCCGGTATGGCTGATCGCCCCGGTACTGAAAACGCTGCCGACGTTGATCTTGGTCGCTGTTATCCCATTGGGGCCAGATTTGCTGATCCCATGGTTTGATGGCTTCTGGTATCAAGTGCCGCTCTCGCTGGTGGACATCAACGTCGCGGTGCTGTGGGTCTTGGCGATCACCAGCATCGGTACGTATGGCGTGGTATTGGCTGGTTGGGCCAGCAACAACAAGTACGCCATGCTCGGCGGCTTGCGCGCTGCATCGCAGATGATTAGCTACGAACTGAGCCTCGGCCTGTCGATGGTCGTGCCGATTTTGATCGTCGGCAGCATGAGCATCGTCGATATTGTCAACGGGCAGGCAAACCCGCCGATACTCGGTTGGTTCGTTTTCCAGAACCCACTGGCGGCGGCGATCTTGTTCGTCGGCTTCCTCGCTGAGGTCAACCGTTCGCCGTTCGACCTGCCGGAAGCGGAGCAGGAATTGACGCAGGGCTACATGACCGAGTACAGCGGCATGAAGTTCGCGCTGTTCATGATGGCCGAGTATCTCGGTATGATCGGAACGAGCTTAGTGCTGGCATCGCTGTTCTTAGGCGGCTTCCATTTGGCGCTGGTAGACAGTGCGCCGATCCTCGGCCCGCTCGTCCTCATCGGCAAAGTGGTTGCGCTGCTGGTCTTCCAAATTTGGATACGCGCCACGCTGCCACGCATTCGCTATGACCGCCTGATGACGTTCGGTTGGAAGGTGATGCTGCCGCTGTCGCTGCTATCGGTGATGTGGACGGCAGTTTCGCTGTACGTGGGCGATACCTTCGGCACTTCGACGGCTTATGGCGTCGCGGCGGGTATTTTCTTCCTGATCGTGGTCGTGGGCAGTTATGTTTACCTCACCCGTTCAGGGCAGGTGAAGCTCCACGCAGCCGATGAGACCGTCGTGCAGGACGAAGAGATCGAGGACGACCCGATGGTTACGGGGGCGCGCGGCGGCATCGGCTATGGACTGCTGCAAATCCTTGGCGGCGTGATTGCCATTCCTTTCTTGCTGGTTGGTTTCACGATCAAGATGCTGGAAGGCGTCGAGGCGATGGGCCGAACGCCAGCAGAAGAAGAAGCGCTGGCGGCGGAAGAACAGGCCAAACAACTCCCGGCGCAAGGTTCGGGAACAGACTAGAAGAAAGCAGTTAGCCATTAGCTTTCAGCAAGAATTTTGCTGCTAATGGCTAAAAGCTAATACCTAATCGCTGATAGCTATTACCTGAAGGTTAAATACATGAACGTTATTCGCGGTTTTGCTACCACGTTCAAACATGTTCTCGAAGACCCGGTGACCATCCAGTACCCCGACGAGGAACGCAAGTTCGCGGCGCGCTACAAGGGCCGTCATCACCTGCGCCGTTACGAGAACGGGTTGGAGAAGTGCATCGGCTGTTCGTTGTGCGCGGCGGCGTGCCCCGCAGATGCGATCTGGGTTGAGGCGTCGGAGAACACTGACGAGGAGCGTTTCAGTCCCGGCGAACGCTACGCCAAAACCTACGAGATCAACATGCTGCGCTGTATCTTCTGTGGCTACTGCGAGGACGCTTGCCCGACGCAGGCGGTTGAGCTAGGGCACGAGTTCCGCATGAGCTTCACAGATCGGCGCGATGCGATCTACGTCAAAGACATGCTCATTGACCCGCCGCCCGCCGGAATGCCGGGGACACCGCAAGCAGTCGAGCCGGGTAAGTTCAACCGCTCCATCCCGGATATGCCCGACGCGAAGTAGGGATATGGATGAGCGGACAAAGTAGTTCAAGTGATTTATCGGTAGGGGCAAGGCGCGCCTTGCCCCTACGGTTGCGAAGCAATCGTGAAGAAATTCGCAAAAAACTAAGCGCCGGGTTTGAATCTCGGCGCTAATTGCGCTAAACTGCACGACTATTGGCACAAGCGTCCAATATAGGAATGACCTGATGTCCGAATTAATTTTGTTCGTAGCGATTGGCGTGATAGCGGTAACGGCTGCGGTGATGATGCTCCTCAGCGAGAACACCGTCTACAGCGCGCTGTTCCTGACGCTGAACTTTTTGTGCGTGGCTTTGTTGTTCCTGCTGCTCAATGCGCCGTTTTTGGCGTTGGTGCAGGTGGCCGTCTACGCCGGGGCAATCATGGTGTTGTTCCTGTTCGTCATCATGCTGCTCGGCGCAGAGAAGACGACAGAAGAGCTTAAGCGCTTCCGTTGGTTCAACATTACGACACTGGTGCTGGCGGTGATTTTGCTGCTGGCGTTCGGTCTAGCGATTGGCGCGGGGCAGATCGACCTGCAAGAACCTGTCGGCGCGCAGCCATTGGTGCGCGTCATCCATGCCGCGCCGGATGCTGACGCGGTGGACGTTCGCGCCAACGATGTTTTAGTGGCGCAGGATGTGGCTTTTGGCGAGACGAGCGAATATGTTTCGCTGCCGCCGGGAACGTATAACATCGCGTTATTCGTCGCGGGGACAGATCAGGCGATTGCCGCTGCACCCTTCACCTTTGATGCCAGCGGCCCGCAGCGCGCTACCGCAGAAACCATCGTTGCTTATGGCGAAGGCGCTGCGCCTGTGTTGGCATCGGTGTTCGAGGACTTCCGCACGGTTGAAGATCAAGGCTCGCGTTTGCGCGTGTTCAACGCCACTACTCAAGCGGTACAGTTGATCGACCCCGGTGTGGAGTTCAATCAGCGTGACGCGCAGATCGTTGTGGATACTGTTGAGCCGGGTACAGAGTCCGACCCGGTGATTTTGCTGGAAGGTATCAACGAACTGGCTTTTATCCCGACGGTGGGCGAACGTGTGGTTGATGGCGACGTGTCTAATCTGGATACGGCGGATACGCTGTTCCGACTGCGCGATTACGAAGTCGAGCGCGATACGGCGCAGTTGATGGTGCTGACGGACGAGCGCCAGTTTGACGAGACATCGCGGGTTATCGCGCTGCCACTGGTCGAAGATACGCTTGCTCCATTTGGCAGCCCCAAGAGCATCGGTCAACTGATGCTGACCAAGTATCTGCTGCCGTTCGAGATGGTGTCGCTGCTGCTGTTGGTGGCGATGGTCGGCGCGGTGGTGCTGACGCAGCGCTATCACGACCTGTCAAAGGCGCAGCGCAGAGTTAAGGGCCCGGCCAACCGCCGCCGCGTAGCGCGTCCGTTGACCAGTGTCGTTGCTTCGCAGCTTGGGACGCAGTTCCCACCGACGACCACCAATGGGGACACCGCGCCAGAGAGCAGCCCGGAATTGCAGCCTGAGCGGCCTTCGGGCGACTAAGGGGAACACTCGATGATTGTTCAAAACGAAGCGTATGTGATGTTGAGTCTGGTGTTGTTCGTGCTTGGCACGATGGGCGTCCTTTTGCGCCGCAATGCCATCATTGTGTTTATGTCGGTAGAATTGATGCTGAACTCGGCTAATCTGGCGCTGGTGGCGTTCTCACGCCAGTGGGGGACGGAAAGCGGGCATCTGTTCGTGTTCTTCGTCATCACGGTGGCCGCCGCCGAAGTCGCTGTCGGGTTAGCGCTGATCGTGGCGATCTTCCGAACGCGCAAGAGCATCAACATCGACGAACTGCACCAGATGGAAGGCTAATAAGGTGCGAGGTTCAAGGCGCGAGGTACGAGTGCAAATACTACTCGACCCTCGAACCTCATTACTCGAACCTTTATTTGCGCCGGGAAAGGGCGAAAGTCAATAACTTATGGAAAATTTCCCGCAGCTTGTACCGTTAATCATACTTATCCCCTCAGTTGGAGCGTTCATTAACTTCTTCTGGGGCGGACGCGCAGGCGAAAAGTTCGCGGCGATTGTGGCAACAGTGGCATCGACGCTGGCGTTCTTGATCGCGGTGTTGTTGTACCTGTATCTGGCCAACAACAACTACGAGGCCGCGGTGGTAAACCCGGCCTTTTTCTCGGACTGGCTGCGAATCGACTCAATCGGGCTGAACATTCCGTGGCAGATGCGCGTCGATACCCTGAGCGTGACGATGATGTTGGTCGTTACGGGGGTCGGGTCGCTCATTCATATGTACTCCGTTGGCTACATGCATGGCGATGCGCGCTTCTCGCGCTTCATGGCCTACCTAAATATGTTCCTCGCGTTCATGCTCATTCTGGTGACGGGCAATAACTACCTGATGATGTTCGTCGGGTGGGAAGGCGTGGGCGTTTGCTCGTATCTGCTCATCGGCTTCTGGTGGGACAAGCCAAACGGCGTGGGCATCAAGAATGCCAACGCTGCGCGCAAGGCGTTTGTGGTCAACCGTGTGGGCGACTTCGGTCTGCTACTCGGCCTATTCCTGACCTTCTGGACGTTCGGTACGCTGGACTACTACAAGCCCGGTGAAGTGGTCAATGCACATGCCGCCGAAGGTGGACATGAAGTGGCTGTCGAGGCCACACACGATGAAGAAGGTGCGGGAGTAGCCGTCGTTGACGAACATGCCGTAGAAGGCGAAGTCGGCGAAGAAGCTGGTGCTGGCGCGGAAGGTGAACACGCGGCAGAAGAAGCTGCGGTTGAACATGCCGCCGAAGAGGGCGAGGCCGCGCTGGTCGCTACGAGCGACGAACATGGTGAAGTTGAAACTCACACGGTCATCGTCAACAACGATGATCTGCCGCTCGAACAGCTCGGCGTCTTCAATCAAGCCGAGCGCATGATTGCCGAACAGGAAGAATCTGGCCAAGAGCGCATGGTGCAGTTCGGGTCGATCTCGCTGCCACTGGGAACAGTGATCGGGCTGATTACGTTCTGCTTCTTGATCGGCGCGGCGGGTAAATCCGCGCAAATTCCGTTGTTCGTGTGGCTGCCGGACGCGATGGCTGGCCCGACACCCGTTAGCGCGCTCATCCACGCGGCGACAATGGTCACGGCGGGCGTGTACATGATGACGCGCTCTAATGTGCTGTATCATCACGCGGAAGTCACCTCGTTTATTGTTACCATCGTCGGTGCAAGCACGGCGCTGATCGCTGGTTTCATTGCGATGGGGCAGTGGGACATCAAGCGCGTTCTGGCATACAGCACCATCAGCCAACTCGGTTTCATGGTGGCAGCGGTGGGCGTGGGCGCGTTCGGCGCGGCGATGTTCCACCTCGTAACTCATGCGTTCTTCAAGGCGCTGTTGTTTCTTGGCAGCGGTTCGGTCATTCATGGCATCGAACACGGTCATCATGAGGCGCATAGTCAAGGTGGTCATGGGCACGACGCTCATGATGAACACGCCGATGAGCATCATGACGAACATCACGAAGAAGCGCCGTTCGACCCCCAAGATATGCGAAACATGGGTGGATTGCGCCGCCGAATGCCAATCACGTACTGGACGTATGTGTTCGGGACGCTGGCGTTGGCGGGCATTTTCCCGTTCGCGGGCTTCTGGTCAAAGGACGAAATTCTGGCAGACTCATGGCTGGCGGGCTTGTTCGAGAACAATCTCGGCGGCTATATCGCGCTCGGCTTGCTGCTGATCTCAGCGGGGTTCACAGCCTTCTATATGTGGCGTCAGATCGAGATGGTGTTTCATGGCGAACCGCGCACCGAAGCGGCTGACCATGCTCACGAAAGCTCGCCATTGATGACCATTCCGCTGCTGGTACTGGGCTTTTTCAGCCTGTTCGTGGGCTTCATCAACACGCCGACGGGTGTGCTCGGTTTGAGCAATATCTTCGGCGCGCACGGGCTGGCGACATGGCTCGAAGCCAGCGTTGCTAACCTGCATATCGCAGAGTTCCAACCGTTGATTGCGCTTGGTGCGTTGATTATCGGATTGGGCGCGATCTTTTTGGCGCGCAGCATCTACGGCTTCAACCATGCGCTCACCAAGAAGGGACGCGATCCGTTGGAAGCGCGTCCCGAAAGCGCGCAAGCGTTCAAACTCGCCAATGCGCGTATGTACTGGGACGAAGCCTATGATGCGATCTTCGTTCGTCCGTTCCAGCGCATCGGTTATTGGCTGGCGGATAAGCTCGACTGGGCTTTCTGGCACGATTACGTCCACGATACGGTTATCTGGCGTGGCTTTGTAGCCATTGGCGATCTGCTGGCGAATCCGTTCGATCTCGGCTTGATCGACGGTATCGTCAACGGCATTGGCCGCTTGGCGCAGTGGATCAGTGCGCGCGGAAGCCGTGTCCAAACGGGTTACGTCCGCACGTATGCGATTAGCGTTTTGCTCGGCGTAGTGGTGGTGATCCTGCTGCTGCTGCTGCCGATGATTACGAACGCAAGATAAGAGACTAGATTATTAGGTTATGTAGGGGCGCTTTGCGAAGCGCCCCTACGTCGGAACTCTGAGGGGAGCGGTTTTTATGGAAGTATCAGGTGGTCTCTCTCTCGTCACAATCGTGCTGTTTCTGCCCTTAATCGGGCTAATCCCACTGATTTTCCTGCGTGAAGACCAGCACGACGCGATTCGCTGGACGACACTCGGCTTTACGCTGGTGACGTTTGCGGCGTCGCTGCTGCTGTGGGCGGGCTTCGATGGCAATGTATCGAGCTTGCAGATGGCGCAGCGCAACACATGGGTTACGTTCGGGCCTACCGACGCTCCTTATGTAATTAGCTACTTCGTGGGTATCGACGGCCTCAGCCTGCTGCTGGTCATCATGACGACGTTCATTGTGCCGCTGGCGGTGCTGTCGTCGTTCCGCGCACATGTCATTCATGAGCGTGGACGCGAGAAGCTGTACTACGGCTTCATGCTGCTGCTCGAATGGGCGATGATCGGCGTGTTCGTGGCGCAAGACCTGTTCTTGTTCTATGTGTTCTGGGAAATCACGCTCGTGCCGATGTACTTCCTGATCGGCATCTGGGGTGCTGAGAACCGCGTCTACGCCGCTGTGAAGTTCTTCCTGTATACGGTGGCTGGCTCGATCTTGATGCTGCTCGGTATCCTGTATGTGGGTATCAACGCGCACACATTCGCCATGCCGGACCTTGTGGCCGGCGTTCAAAATGGGACGATCAACTTCCCGTTTGTTGGGTTATTCAGCACACAGGGCTTGCTGTTCCTGAGCTTCTTCGTGGCGTTTGCGGTGAAAGTGCCGATCTGGCCGCTGCACAGTTGGCTGCCGGACGCTCACGTTCAAGCGCCAACGGCGGGTTCGGTTATTCTGGCCGGCGTTCTGCTGAAGATGGGTACGTATGGTCTGGTGCGTTTCTGCCTGCCGATGTTCCCCGAAGCCAGCGCCGCATGGGCGCCGTTTGTCGCCGTTCTCGCAGTGATCGGCATCATCTATGGCGCGTGGGTCAGCTTCGCGCAGACCGACATGAAGAAACTGGTCGCGTACTCGTCGGTGAGCCATCTCGGTTTCGTGGTGTTGGGCATTTTCGCGCTCAACCAAGCGGGCATCGAGGGCGGCATCATGCAGATGGTCAATCACGGCATCAGCACGGGCGGCTTGTTCTTGCTCGTGGGTATGTTATACGAACGACGGCACACCAAAGAGATGGCCGCTTACGGCGGTATCTGGAAGGCGCTGCCCCTGTTCGGCGCGATCAGCCTGCTGGTGACACTCAGCAGTATGGGCCTACCGGGACTGAACGGCTTCGTCGGTGAGTTCACCATTCTGCTCGGCTCGTATGGCAGCACGGTACTCGGCGCGGGCTTCACGGTGTTCGCCACGCTCGGCGTGATCCTCGCGGCGGTGTATATGCTCAAGATGTTCCAGAAGGTCTACATGGGCGAACTGGACAAAGAAGAAAACAAACACCTGCCGCCGCTTCACTGGCAGGAAATCGCCGTGTTGATCCCGATTGTCATCGCCATCATCTATATCGGCGTTCAACCTGCGCCCTTCTTCCACACGATGGACGCAACCGTGAACCAGCTTGTGGCCCATGTGGGCGAAGCGGCGACAACTATCGCCAGCAATATCACGCCCTAAGGAGCGTTACGTATGTCTTCGCTTCCGAATTTTGCTGATTACAACATCGCACTAGCGACCCCCGTCATCGTCTTGGCGGTGTGGGGGACGCTGCTGCTGATCGTTGACCTGTTCATCGCGGAGAACCGCAAGCATATCACGGCATGGCTGGCGATTGCGGGGCTGGCTGTCACGTTCATCGTGAACCTCGCGCTGTACAATGTGCAGGGCGAAGCCTTCCTCGGTATGTTCGTTAACGATCATTTCAGCAGCTTTATGAATATCATCGTGCTGGTGACGGCGTTCATTAGTATCCTGCTGAGTATCGACTACCTGCGGCGAACCGGCATCGAGCGCGGCGAGTATTACCCGCTCATCCTGCTGACATCGGCGGGCATGATGTTCATGGGCCACGCCAACGACCTGATTACGGTGTTCGTGGCGCTGGAAATGTTGAGCATTCCGCTCTACATCATGGCGGCCTTCCGCTATCCCGAACTCAAGTCCGAAGAAGCCGGCCTCAAGTATTTCATCCTCGGAGCGTTTTCGAGCGCGTTCTTTGTTTACGGCGCGGCGTTGATCTACGGCGCGACGGGCGCGACCAATCTCAACGAGATTTTCGCGGCGGTGGCCCGTATCGTCGCAGGCGAGGGCACATCGGCGTTCTTACTGCTGCTCGGCTCTGGCCTTGTGCTGGTCGGGCTGGGCTTCAAGGTGGCCGTTGTACCGTTCCATATGTGGACGCCGGACGTGTATCAGGGCGCGCCGACGACCGTGACCGCCTTCATGTCGGCCGCGACGAAGGTGGCGGCGCTCGTCGTGCCGCT
>JACMMD010000258.1 GCA_014379235.1 Anaerolineae bacterium | reverse complement strand
GTTGGGTGCTGAACACCAACCTACAAACCACCAACGCATACGAATGTCAAGCCATCCCACTGCCCACGCCAACGCTTGTTCCTACCGCTCTAGTTGAAACCTTCGGGACGGTCAAGGACACAGCCACGCTGATCTTCACGCCAACTCTAGTGCCAACCCGCCCCTAAAGGTTATTAATCGCTGGCAGCGGCCTCACCCTAAGAATGACTGTAAAGGGGCATGATATATCATGCCCCTTCAGGCTGTTCCTGCGGTTCAAATCCCCATAGGAGCCTTTCTAGCTGCGGATTTCAATCCCTGTATTCGCTGAATTGCTGATAGCTGACCGCTATCTCCCTGACATCCATCGTTTTTGCCCCACGCTGCCTCTGGGTTATGATTACAGCGTCAGGTCATACCGAAAGGCAGCAGTCACCATGCAAGATAACAGCGCCAGCACCGTGAGCAGTGCCAACGCGCAGTTCGAACCGCAGCCACTGAGTACACAATACGCATCGCTGAACGCGATTTTCGCGCCTAACAATGTGGCTGTCATCGGCGCGACGGAAAAAGAAGGCAGCGTCGGGCGAACGATTTTGTGGAATCTGGTCACCAATCCCTTCGGCGGAACGGTGTTCCCTGTCAACCCGAAGCGCTCCAACGTACTCGGTATTCGCGCCTATCCCAATATCGCCGCCGTACCAGAACACGTCGATTTAGCGGTCATCGTCACGCCCGCGCAAACCGTTCCCGGCATCATTGGCGAGTGTATCGCCGCAGGTGTGAAGGGCGCGATTGTCATCTCGGCAGGCTTCAAAGAGATCGGGCCCGCAGGCGCGGAACTCGAACGGCAAATCCTCGAACAAGCGCGGCAGGCCAAGATGCGAATCATCGGCCCGAACTGTCTGGGCGTGATGATGCCGCGACGTGGTTTGAACGCCACTTTCGCCGGAGCGATGGCCCGGCCCGGTAACGTGGCTTTCATCAGTCAGAGCGGCGCACTGTGTACGTCGGTGTTGGATTGGAGCTTCAGCGAGAACGTCGGCTTTAGCGCGTTTATGTCCATCGGTTCGATGCTGGATGTCGGCTGGGGCGACCTTATCAACTACTTGGGCGACGACCCGCACACCGAAAGCATCGTCATTTACATGGAGTCGGTTGGTGATGCGCGCTCGTTTATCTCTGCTGCGCGTGAAGTGGCCAAGAATAAACCGATCATCGTCATCAAGGCGGGGCGAACAGAAGCCGCCGCCCATGCCGCTGCCTCGCATACCGGTACACTTGCGGGCAGCGATGACGTATTGGATATGGCATTCCGGCGCTGCGGCGTTTTGCGCGTGAACCGTATTGCGGACTTGTTCTTTACTGCCGAAGTATTGGCTAAACAGCCGCGACCAAAAGGCAATCGTCTGACAATCTTGACCAACGCAGGCGGGCCGGGTGTGTTAGCTACCGACGCGCTGATTACCGAAGGCGGACAAT
Source organism: Anaerolineae bacterium (assembly GCA_014379235.1). Lineage (GTDB taxonomy): Bacteria > Chloroflexota > Anaerolineae > Aggregatilineales > Phototrophicaceae > JACMMD01. The sequence continues at coordinate 1,960 of JACMMD010000258.1, read as the reverse complement.
TGGCTGAACTCGCGCCGGAAACCATCGCCGCGCTGAACGAACTGCTGCCGCCGCATTGGAGTCATGGCAACCCAATAGACATTCTCGGTGACGCCGACCCGATGCGTTACGCTAAGTCGCTGGAAATCGCCGCCAAAGACCCTAACAGCGACGGCCTTCTGGTCATCCTCACACCGCAGGCCATGACCGACCCCACACAAACCGCCGAATTCCTCAAGCCCTACGCCAAAATCGAAGGCAAGCCCGTGCTGGCCAGTTGGATGGGCGAAGCGGCTGTCGCGGCAGGCGAAGCGATACTCAACCGCGCCAACATTCCCACGCTGACCTATCCTGATACAGCCACGAGGCTGTTTAACTATATGTGGCAGTACAGCAGCAACCTGCGCGCCCTGTACGAAACTCCCGCCGCATCAGAAGACCCCGAACATGAACCGGATCGCGCAGCGGTGAGCGCGATTATCAAAGCGGCGCAGGAGAGCGGGCGTGTCATCCTCACCGAAGTCGAGTCCAAGCAAGTGCTGGCGGCTTATGGCATCCCCACCAGCCCGATTTTCGTCGCTCTGAACATCGACGATGCCGTGAAATTCGCGGAGCAGATCGGCTATCCGGTGGTGGTTAAGATTCACTCGGAGACCATCACGCATAAGACCGATGTCGGCGGCGTCGTGCTCAACCTGAGAAGCGACGACGAGGTTCGCACCGCTTACGAGCGCATCCAGCAGACCGTTTCGGAGCGTGTTGGCCCGGAGCATTTTCTCGGCGTAACGGTGCAGCGAATGGAAAAACTCGACGGCTACGAACTCATCATTGGCACCAGCCTTGACGCGCAGTTTGGGCCGGTGCTGTTGTTCGGCACGGGTGGAACGCTGGTCGAAGTGTTCAAAGATCGTGCGCTTGCGCTGCCGCCGCTGAACACCACGCTGGCGAAGCGCATGATGGAACGCACGAAAATCTTCGAAGCGCTCAAAGGCGTTCGTGGACGCGACCCCGTAGACCTCGACGCGCTGGCACAGTTGATGACCCATTTCAGCCAGCTTGTCGTTGAGCAGCCTTGGATTAAAGAGATCGACATCAATCCCCTGCTGGCTTCACCAGAACGTCTGCTGGCGTTGGATGGGCGCGTGGTGCTGCATCCATCCGATACACCGGAAAGCCAGCTACCACGCCCGGCCATTCGCCCCTACCCTAATCAGTATGTCAAACCGTTCAGCATGAAAGATGGGACAGAGGTGCTAATTCGGCCCGTGCGCCCCGAAGATGAGCCTTCGATGGTGCATTTTCAGGAAGGGCTGTCGGATCGCACGGTGCGAATGCGCTACTTCCAGCCGTTGAACTTGAGCCAGCGAACCTCGCACGAGTACATGACACGGCTGTGCTTCATCGACTATGACCGCGAGATGGTGTTGGTTTCCGAAACCAGCGAAGCCGAAATCGTCAGCGCCGCCCGCCTGAGCAAGCTGCAAGGCTCGGATGATGGCGAATTCGCCATCATTGTGGCCGACGATTACCAGCGGCGCGGGCTTGGCACGGAACTGATCCGCCGCTTGATCGAGGTCGGACGCGATGAAGGTATCCGCCGCATTGTCGGACTCGTGCTGGCTGATAACGCCGATATTCAGCGCGTTTTGGAGCGCGTCGGCTTCAAGATCGAACAGCGTTACGACAATGGCACGATGCGCGTGGCTTTGAGTTTGTAAAGGCATTCAATTAACCCCTCCCTAAATCCCTCCCCGCAAGCGGGGAGGGACTTTGCTCCCCTTCCCTGCTTGCGGGGAAGGGGCTGGGGGTAGGGGTTTGATGGTGCGATTCGCAGTGAATTTCGGTTAAACTAGGGGAGCAAGACGTTATGGAATTGATACATCGCTGAACGATTGCAGGAGCGCAGCCGCCGTGAAAATTACCTTTTACGAAGTCAACGGCCAGCAGATTCACGTTAAAGAGGAAAGCCCCGAACGCAAAG
>JACMMD010000257.1 GCA_014379235.1 Anaerolineae bacterium | reverse complement strand
TGCCGAGCGACGGTGGGGCTGCTGACGAAACAGCAGTCCTGCCGCCCGCGCCAGCCTCGACCAGCGGCGCGCCTGCTGCCGCCAATGCGCTGCCGAGCGAAGCCGCTGCCGATGCCTTGATGCTTCCGACAAAACCGGAAATCGCCGAGCCTATTACAGCCGATGACGCATTTGCTGGTGCTGACGCAGAAGCCCCTGCCGATGGCGATACGAGCGCAGCGGATGGAACACTGTCAATGTACGCCGATGAAGAAGACTCCGAAGGACAAGAACCGCCGACGGGTGGGATGGGTGGCGCTGCATCGGCCTTCCAGCCGACCTTCGTGCCCACACTGACCGCGTCCGATACACCGCGCCCAACTGTGACCAATACTCGCAGACCGAGCGCAACACCGCGTCCGAGCAATACGCCAATTCCGACAACTATGCCGACAGATACGCCTGATGCAACGCTCACCGTCATTGCACAGCGCGGATTAGGGCTAACGGGTACGCCAGCCGTTTCGCCCATGCTGCAACCGAATGTGCGTGATGCCATCAGCGATGCGGCGGGCTATGCTGAGGACGAATTTGGCTCCCGTTCAGACAGCGACCAGCGCGGCTTATTGTTCGGCGCAGCGCTCATCGCCATTAGCATCATTCTGCTAGGCATCGCTATCGCCACCACGTTGGCCCGCCGTCGCCAGCGCACCCAATCGCCTCAGTAAATCGTGAGTGGACGAGTTTCGCCATACTGCCCCTTATGCGGCAGCCCCACTGAACTACGCGAGCGCTACGGGCTGCTTCGTCCGGTCTGTACCAAATGCGATCATACCGTTTTCTTCGATCCCAAAGTAGCCGTCGTCGTGCTGGTGCTAGACGCTGACAAGGTGCTGCTGGTGAAGCGCGGCGTTGATCCCGGCAAAGGTTTATGGGCGCTTCCGGCGGGCTTTGTCGACGCGGGCGAAGACCCGCAGGCCGCCGCCTGCCGCGAAGTCTCCGAAGAAACTGGACTCACGGTGAACATCGAGCGCTTGCTGGATGTTTTCTACAGCCCGCCCGGTGAGGATGGCCTCGCGGACATCATTATCGCCTATGCTGCGACAGCCAACAGCGGCGAACTCCACGCCGACGATGACGCCGATGAGGTCGCATGGTTCACGGCGGACGCGCTGCCCGAACTCGGTTTCAGGACGACGCACATTCTGTTAGGTCGCTGGCGGGAAAAGCAAAGCTGAGGCTACTCGGATAATTTCAAAATCGCTGACCGCCCTCAATGAGCAGATCGAACTCACCAGCGATAGAGTCATAGCGGTAAATACTGTTTTCTGGGTCACTACCGGGACTTGAGCCTTCACAAAGTAAAACATCGTTGGATGAAATATCAAAATAACGATAACAACTTTGCGGTAACTCTAAAAGCCTTCGGCTTTCAAATGAATAAACCATTTGATCTCCCGGTTCGTGATTCGCAAAGAAACCATTTTCGACAAAAAATGTACTCCACCAATAACCCTTAGTCTCGAACTCGATCTGATCTTCGGTGAGATTCCATAATCGCAGAATGCCTTCTTGGTCTAGCAGCGCCGCCCATTGATTATCATCCGATATTGTTTCGAATAGATGACAACAAAGTGTTCGCCCTAAAGAACGCAGGCTGCCATCAATATCGAGGATGTAATAGCCTTCGCTTCGTCCAATAAGTAGACGCTTGTCATCCAGAAGACGCAAATAATGGATATATCCTCTAGTAGTCTTTGGTGCTAAATTTTCCGGTAATGTGAAAATAATTGATCGCGCATCCTGATATAAGTAAGCAACAATATGGCAGCTAATTTCACAATACTCGTCTAGGAAAATCAGGTTGCGATCAGATAAATATACGTTCCAACGCATGTATTCATTGCCAACTCCACTCACAAGCGGCAAGGTAGACCCATCGCTAAATAGAAGCCAATGTTGCGTTTCAATATAGGGCAACTGATCGTATTCAATATGCGATTCACACAGCCATTTGTCTGCATACTGGTCGGGATGACATTCAACCCTACCGTACCTTACATCGGGTCGGGGAATGGTTTGCCTATAGACTTCCCTTTCTTCACCGGAAGAAAGTATCCGTTCTCGAAGTGTCCATAAATTACCGCTGCCATACGGCCCGTAAGCGTCTGACCTAGCTATATACCGTAGTTTTTGTCCATCTTCCGAAAAGCGCATACAACTTTCAAATGCCAACCCACCGTAGAGAGAAGAAACACACATACCGGGGTAATCTACACGCACATCTAGTCGTTCCAGTGTGTTCGCTTCAACATTCACAAGCCATACTTCGCTTAGGCGATATGCCCACGCAGTCATCACAACATACGGAAAATGCGAAATAGCAACTTCAAACCCATCGACGTAAATTTCGTCTTGGTCAAGAATGCCTTCAAATCGTTCTGAAATCTGAATTGATGTAGTTGGGGTCAGCTTGTAAAGCGCGTAACTTTCTGAATTGCCTAACATCGCCAAGCCGATTTGGTCATCCACCCGCGTGAGATGATAGGCGATAGTATTTTCCAACAGCGTATTTACGTCACCGTTCGCGTTATAAGCGAACACTGCGCCATCGGACTCACGCCATGCCCAATACCACGTCACATCGTCGGCGCTGTTTTGCGCCTTCACACTGGCAGCAAACAGGAGAAGTACGACGATCAGAACGTGGCAGCTTTTGAGTTTCACTCAGTCCTCAAACCTCGCCCCTCACTTCTTTCGCGCGATGCCAATCTGATTGACGCCCATATTCAACGGCGTGAACGTCGTGCGCGTGAAAACCTGCGCCAGCGCGGGCAGCCCGAACATGCCGAACTGAATCACCTTCGGAATCACAGGCAGATAGGGCACATCCCACAACCCATCGCCAAAGTGCTTGAGCATCTTGAAGCCGCTGAACTCGCACCATGTCCGCCACACATGCGGCGGATGCACGTTGATGTGCGTCTTGTCCTTGCCAATGGCGTCGTTGTCGCGGTCTTTGTAGCGGCGCATTCCGTAATCGGGGTTGGGCGTGGCGAACAGCCATAAGCCCCCCGGCTTGAGGATACGCTGCACTTGGCGGATCGTGTTTTCAGGGTTGGGCAAATGCTCGACCAGATGCAGCGCGATCACCGCCGAAAACGAGCCGTCCTCGAACATGCTCAGATCGTCGGCGCTCATCTGGTAGGCTTCGGCTTTGGGCGCGTTGATCTTGGTCTGCTCGACGCTGTAGTCGATCAAGTCAATGCCCACGCATTGATAATCATCTTGCAGCAAACCGAGCAGATGGCCAAGTCCGCAGCCCAATTCTAGCAGCTTACCGCCGTCATTAGGGGCATAACGCCGTGCCAACGCCGCGTAGTAGCG
>JACMMD010000256.1 GCA_014379235.1 Anaerolineae bacterium | reverse complement strand
GTCTTTACCGAATTCCTAAAGGCTGATAACCGACGAGATGAAAATCAAGACATAAGCTGACGGCTGACAAGCTGAAATGCTGACCGCTACCCGCTAAATGCCCAGAATCGCCTTCGCAATCAGCATGTAGATGGCCAAGCCTGTCGCGTCCACCAGTGTCGTAATCAGCGGCGCGGACACCAGCGCCGGGTCAACGCCGAACTTCTCCGCTGCCAGTGGAATGAACGAGCCGATGGTGTTCGACCACGTACAGATGACCACAATCGCCAGCCCGACCACCAGCGCAAGGTTGGTTTCCGTGCCCCACAACAGCGCCCGCCCAAACGAGGCCACGCCCAAAATCGCGCCGATCAAAAAGCCGCTGCTGAGTTCGCGCCCCAACACGCGCCACGCATCGCGCACACGGATTTCCTTGAGCGCCAGCCCGCGAATGACCGTCGACACGGTTTGCGCGCCCGTATTGCCACCTGTGCCGATCAGCAGGGGGATGAAGAACGACAGCGCCACCACTGATGCCAGTTCATCCCCGAACAAACGCAGCACGCCGCCTGTGAGCGTCTCCGCGAAGAACAATAGAAACAGCCACACGATACGCTTGCGGATGACGCGCAAAATCGGCACGGTGAAGTACGGCTGACTATCCGGGTCGCCTTCAATACCTGCGAACTTCAGCGCGTCTTCTGTACCTTCGTGAACCAGTACGTCGATCACGTCATCGACGGTGATGATCCCTAGCATTCGCCCCGTCGCGCTGACGACAGGCATGGCGAGGAAGTTGTAGCGCGCTACCAGCCGCGCCACCTCTTCCTGATCCATATCCGGCGGCACCGTAACGATCTGCGTCACCATAAAATCCCCGACGCGGCCTTCCGGCGCAGCATTCAGCACCTGCCGCAGCGACACCACGCCGATCAAGCGGCTGCCGCCGTTCATCACGTACAGGTCATTGACGGTTTCAACGTCGTCATTGACCTTGCGTACCCAGTCGAGCGCTTGCGCCGCCGACATATCCGCCGTCACATGCACGAAACGATCCGTCATCAAGCGTCCGGCGCTGTCTTCGGGGAATTGCAGCAGTTCGTGAACGTCGGCGGCTTCTTCCGGCTCCATCGCCGCCAACAGTTCTTGCTTGAGTTCGGGCACATCTTCCGACAAAATTTCGGCCACATCGTCGGCTTCCATCATGTCGAACAGGTCGCCAACGGCCTCGGATGTCAGGTTCTCGATGATCTCACGGGTAGCATGGCTGCCCATCTCGGTCAGCACTTCACCCGCCAGTTCCGATTCTAGCAGTTGAAATATCTGTACACGCTCGTCTTCGTTCAGGCGTTCCAACACGTCGGCCACGTCGGCGGGGCGCTGCGAGTTGAGCGTCTCCGCTAGTCCCTCGAACTCGCCGTATTCCAGCGCATCGTGAACCTGCTGCTCCAAGATTTCCAGCGCGATCATCGACATATGTTCCATGACTGTCCCCCTGAATATAGCGCTAGGGGCGCAGCATGCTGCGCCCCTACAGAAGTTGATTTAATTGGCTAGACG
>JACMMD010000255.1 GCA_014379235.1 Anaerolineae bacterium | reverse complement strand
TGTCAGCAAGCTGTTCAACTTGAACCGCAGAACGGCTTTTACATCGGGCGCTTTTCTCACACGCTGCTGTTGGCCGGCCAAACGCAGGAGGCCCTGACCTACGCCCAACAGGCCGTCGAAGCCGCTCCCAGTAGATCGCTGTCGTACCGTGTTTTGGGCGAAGCCTACATGCAGCTAGGGCAAAACGCCGAAGCGATCAGCGCCTTTGAGCAAGCGCTGGAACTTGACCCCGACAACCGCCGCGCCATCGAAGGTCTCGCCAGCTTACAAGGCACTCAATAGCCCATCATATTCGTAGGGGCAAGGCACTGCCTTGCCCTATCCCATATAGCTGTAGGGGCGCTTCGTGAAGCGCCCTTCTTCAAGTCACTCTCCGCTTGCGGGGGGATTTAGGGAGGGGTTATTTCCAATAGTTTCCTAGCCGGGGATTTCAATCCCCGGTTTGCTTTCACATCCCCTCAGCGCTTAAACATCACCTAAACTTGCCCCGCGAACATCGTTACTGAGAGCGTTTTCTGACCTCTATCCGTAAAACGATGCCGATCCCAAAGGATATTTCTCATGCTCAATCACACGCAAAAACATTGGTTAATAGGGGTGATGCTGCTCCTGATGCTGACCGCATCGGGCGGGCTGACCATCGCACAAGATGCTCAATCCTGCGGTACAGACAGTGGCGAAGGCTGTGCGCCGGATAGCGCACGGGTTGATCTTACACCACCGTCGTTTTCAAACCCGACCAACATTACCAACCCGCTCTTCCCGATTAGCTCACTCAGTCGGGTGCTCCTTTTTGGTACGGTTGATCGACTGCCATTCCGTACCGAAACAACGCTGTTGCCCGATACGAGGATAATCGAGTGGAATGGTCAGCAGATCGAGGTATTGGCCTCGCAATACATGGCTTTTCTCGATAACCGCGTCCAGGAAGTGGCGATTGACTGGTACGCCCAGTCCGATGATGGATCTGTCTGGTACTTGGGCGAGGACGTATTCGATTATGAAGATGGAGTCGTAATCAGCACCGAAGGGACTTGGCTGGCAGGTAGAGACGGCCCCGCAGCGATGATTATGCCCGGCAATCCCCAAGTGGGGGATGTGTATCGCCCGGAGAACAGCCCCGGTTTCGTCTTTGAAGAAGTCACCGTCACGTCCATTAGCGCGGCGGTACACGGCCCGCTTGGGATTGTCGAGGGCGCAATCGTCACCGAGGAGCTGCACATGGATGGAACGCTCGAGGACAAGATTTTTGCTCCCGGCTACGGCGAGTTTTTTACCGGCAATCGTGGTGAGCTAGAAGCGCTCGCCTTGGCACTACCGGTTGATGCCCTTAATATGCCGCCCCCCGCCGAACTCGAAACATTGTTGAGCGGCGCAAACGCTGTCTTCGCTGCTGCCGAATCTGAAGACTGGAACGCTGCATCGGCCACCCTCCATACGATGATCGCAGCATGGGATACCTATCAGACCAGTAACTTGCCCAGAATGCTCGATGCGCGCATGAGTTGGGCGCTGGTCGAACTCGTCGGTGCGGTTGATGCCCGTCAGACCTTAGAATCCCGCCAATCAGCCATCCATGTCGCCCGCGCCAGCCTCGACTTCCAGTTGCGCCACCGCTCCGTCGTTGAGATTGACTTCGCCCTGTTTGATCTATGGGCGGCTCAAATTTTGGTGGACGTAGCCGCCGATGACGCAGGCGGCATTACCAGCGATGTGACCACCCTTGAATGGGTTTGGGATCGCATCGTCCATGCCTTAGACGACGCCAACGCTGCCCTTGTCGTCGCCCACCTTGATGCCTTACGTGTCGCAGCCGATGACGAAGATCTTGCCGCGGCCAGCGAAGCGGCCCTGCGCCTGCGTGAAACCCTCAGCGAGGTAGCGCCTGCGACTTAATTGAATACTGGCTGTCGAAAACTGCATTCTAGCCGGGGATTGAAATCCCCGGTTTGCTTTTAGGTCCCTCTCCGCCTGCGGGGAGGGATTTAGGGAGGGGTTAAACACATCGGATTCGTCAGCGCCCGAACGATCAAATCAGCCTCATCCGCCTCAACCAACTGCGCCCGCAAGTACAACCGCGCCTCAGAAATCACCATCGAGAAACGCTGATCGTCGTTCTCAACCAGAACTTCGTGCCGTATCCCTTACGCGTCGATCAGTTGCAGACATGTTGCTTTACCATTGACTACACGAACCTGAACATCAACAGCATCCGCATAAGGCAGAACATCACCCATGATTGCATCGCCGGACGATAAGTAAATTTGCGGCCCGTCAGGTGCATCGCTGATGAAAGCATGTCCAGCGCGCAAACCGGCCAAAATGCCCGAAGCTGACGGTTCGCCAGAACAGTAAATCCACATCGTTGGCGTGGCGATGTGTGCATGATGCGCCGATTTCAAACGGTGCATATCGCTGCCGCCGACAGCTACCAACTGCTTACCTTCCCGCAGTCGCTTTTCCCAGAACGCCAGCGACTGCTCGTTGAACAGCCGCCACGGCCCATTCCAGACCTCGACGCAGTGATAGCCTTCTACATCGTCGTATTCCCACATCGGCCCATAATCGCGCGGATGATTGCACGAGGTCAAATAGTCGCGCTCAACCGCGAAGTTAATCGCCCGACGCATATCGTTGTGACTAACTATACGAAAATCGACCCATTCTTCCAGCCCCCACACATTCCAGTGACCGCGATAGGTCGTCACTTCGCAGCCGGGAATGAGCATCAAGTTCGGGAAACCTTCGCCTACCAGACGCGCTAAATCCGCAAGATGCGTCAAATTGTTATGATCGGTGATCGCCAGAAAATCCAAGCCGAGCGCCTGCGCCTGAATGATAACGTCTTGCGCTGTTGAATCCCCATCGCTGTTGACCGAGTGACAGTGAAGTTCGCCCTTATACCATCCGTCTGCGGACGCTGGATAGGGCTTCTGCGGGGTATCGAGCGCCAGCAGCGCTGGCATTTCAACCGTCTGCTCATCGCCAAAAGTAAAACGCACCGTCACGCGAAAATCGCAGCCATTCGGCCCCACTTTGTAAAAGCCGAGGCACACATACCACCTTCCCGCAGTCAGTGGGCCGCGCAAATAACCGGGAGTCGCGTTCGTGCCCGTGATGAAAAACTCGCTGCGAGCGCTGCCCGTCCATCCGCGAAAACCCGCATTCAAGAAGTCAACGCCCCGATGGTCGAACAGCCCGATGTCAACCGTGTTGCCGCCCGTCAAATGCGGATCAGAGCCGATCTTATCGCTGTAGTCGTAGCGCACGTCCAGCCGCCTCACATTCGGAGGCATGGCGAACGGAACATTTTCGTAAAACTTCTCACGCCCCGTAGGCATATGCCCCTCAAGGACGATTTCATAGCTGCTCGTCACTGAATTCTATAATCCTGATTTTTTTCCTTGTACCTTTGACCCTTTGTACCCTTGTGATACGCTTTTCTCTTAGCTTACGGCTAATGGCTAACCGCTAAAGGCTACTCAATCGAAATCACATTCTCCGCGCCAACGATCTCCTCAACCGCCTCAGCATAAGCCGCTATCGCTTCTTCCGGCGTCATCTCGCCCGAAACCACACGCTCGGTCATCAACTGCGCCTCATAGCTAACCTGCGCGTATTCCGGCAGCAGGGGCCGCGTCGTACTGAGCGGCAGCAGCGCCACGCCCATAGCCGTCATCACCGCGTCACCTTCGACGGGCACATCATCGCGGAAGCTGATTCGCGGTTGCAAAATCTCGAACGCACGAGCGGAGTCGATACTCGACATATGCGCCAGCAGCGCCCACGCTTCCGCCGGATGTTCGGTATCCGGGTTCATCACCCAACCGCCGCCGCCGGAGATGCTCACAAAATCCTGCTGCTGATAACCCAGTCCCGGCTCGATAGCTGGCATCATCGCCCAACCGACGACGTTGTTCCGTTCTTCAACACCGAGCACATCGACAACCGCGTCGCGCCAGAACCAATCGCTTTCCACCAGCATCCCAATCCGTCCGGCCTCAAACGCCTCAAATGAACGTTCGCGCCCGTCGGCTGCCAACTGGATTTCAGGGTCGCCCAACGCCTCATCACCGTAAATCGAGGCGTAGAAGTTCAGCGCTTCCAGCATGGCCGGGCTGCTGACGATCCACTTCTCTTGGTCGAAATCGTACATATGCCCGCCCGCGCTCAACAGAGTCATGAAATAGCCCTGCATCGTAGTCGCTTCGCCCATCGCCGTGCCAGCGTTGATCTGAATCGGCGTTTCGACGCCGACAGCCTTCAACGCCCGCCCTGCGTCCAACACGTCGCCCCAGCTCATCGGCTGCCACGGGAAGGGGATTCCGGCGGCTTGGAACAGATCGCGGCGGTAGAAAATCATTCGCACATCGGTTCCAATCGGAACACCGTACACGTCGCCGCGAAAACGCATGATCGAGCGGATGCCTTCGGGGATATGATCCCAGCCATCCCACTCATTCACCGACTCGCCAGCGACATTCTCAAGTGGACTCAGCAATCCCTCAGAGGCGAAATCGGCTACCCAGAAGCCATCCATAGATAGCAAATCCGCCGCCTCATCGGAACGCAGCGCCTCGAACAGATACGCCTTATGTTCCTCGTCCGTCCCATCGAATCCGTCGAACTCGACATGCACGTCGCGCCCTTGCTGCGCCATCAATTCTTCAAATGTCGGGATGACAAATGTGGTCAGCCACACGAACATACTGTTATTCGTGCCACCCTGAACACAGCGGCACATCACTGTCAAATTGACCGCAGCCTCTTGCGCGAATGAAACACCAAACGCGCCTAACAGTAGGGCAGTCGCCAACAATATACGGAACAAGAATTTGGATTGAGCCATGAGGTTTTCATTCAAAACTAGAGAAAGCCGAGCCTTCTCGATGAACGGCAGCGATGAGAGGAAACCGATATAGATTTTTGTTGAGTACGACGCTTGTATTATATCGGGTAGCACCCATACAAGCGACTCGCAAAAACCTGCATAAGCTTTGTCTTTGGCTTTAGCTGATGGCTAAAGACTTTCCCTATCCCCGTACCAGATTTTTCAAAATGAACCACACATTCGCAGGGCGCTCCGCCAGCCGCCGCATGAAATACGGATACCACTCCATCCCAAATGGAACGTACACCCGCATCTGATAGCCCCTCGCGGCAAGCTGTTCCTGGGTAGTGCTGCGAATCCCGTACAGCATTTGAAACTCGAACTCGCTCGACGGGATGTTATTCGCTTGGATGTACTCTTCAGCTTCGCGGATGATATTCGGGTCATGCGTGGCGATCATCAGGTACGCACCCCGCGCCCGATTTTCTGCGCGCATGAAGTCCTTCATGATGCGAACAGTGTTCGCGTCCACATCGACTTTCTCAGGGAATGCCACTTCCGGCGGCTCTTGATACGCGCCTTTGCACAGCCGGATATGTGCGCCCTCTTGAGCCAAAGCGCGCATGTCGTCGGCGCTGCGAAATAGGTATGCTTGAATCACCGTGCTGACGTTTTTGAAGCCATATTCATCGCGCACCATGCGATAAATTCGCAGCGTCCGCTCGGTGTACTCCGAACTTTCCATATCAATCGTGATGTCCAAGCCCACGTCATGCGCTTTTTCAAGGATGCGCCGCAGGTTCTTCACGGCGATTTCTTCGCCCAGATCGAGTCCCAACTGCGTCAGCTTGAGCGAACAGCTTGTCTGAACCTGCGCCGCGCGGATCGCGTCGATCAGGTATAGATAAGCCTCAGTCGAGCGCAAGGCGTCGGCTTCGCTGTGTGTGTTCTCGCCGAGAATATCCAGCGACGCCAGCAGCCCTTTAGCGTTCAACCGCCGCGTCGCTTCGATGGCCGCTTCAACCGTCTCGCCCGCGACGAATCGCCGCGTGGCGCGCTGCGCGAGAGGGAAGTTGGTCGTGAACGTTCGCGCCCAACCCGCCGATGATAGATACAGGAACATTCCACGCAGCATCGCCGATCCTCGCTGTCAAATCAATTGCCGCTAAGGTTTGGCCCTAACTGAAACGTACAGCCACTCTCAGCGGCGCGCCGCCATTATGGACGCTCAAGGGCAAAACTCCCCTCGGCCCGGCATACAATACTCCGTTTGTCCACCGATCATCGTCAGCCATACCTCGATATCCTTGATCGACTCCGGCTCGACAGCTAGCGGATTATCCGATACCACCAGCAAGTCGGCATACTTGCCGACCTCCAAACTGCCGACTTCCTCATCTCGGAACAACGCATAAGCCGCCTCGATAGTCATCATCGGCAGCGCTTCCTCAACCGTCAGCGTCTTGTTCGTTAACCACTCCGGCGTATCACAGATCGTGACGCCATCCGGGTCGATTTGATGAAGTGTGACCATGCTGTAGAGTTCCCCCAGCGGGCTAATCGGCCCGATATATGGGTCGTCGCCATGCCAAGCGATATGCAAGCCGGGGTTGGCATCGATCAGCCCGCGCCAGTTCCATTCCCAACTGTCATAGGGCGGTGGCGGCGGGTCGCTGAACGGATTACATGCCGGATACGTGCCGAAAATGACCGCTACGATGCCGATCTCGCTGTAGCGTGGCAGCAGTTCCGGGCGGATGACGGTGTTGTGGTCTATACGGTGGCGGTAGCTGTTCGGCTGACCATCGAGTGCAAATTCGATGGCGTTCTGCGCGGTCTCGACAGCCCGATCACCAAGCGCGTGGATTACGACCTGATACCCCGACGCTTGCACGTCCGCCACCAGTTCGTTAAGCGCCTCTTGCGATAGGAACAGGTCGCCATAGCCGAGCGTTGGATCCTCATAGCTGAAGGCGGGGCGATTGCAAGTGCCGCCATCAGCAAAGATTTTCACACCGCCAATGCGTAACAGTTCGCCCGGCTCGCGCGTCTGCGGATAGTCCAAGTACCAGTCACCCATTAAGTCGCCGCAGTTAGTGTTGGCGATTAAGTATAAACTAGTGCGAATCCGCAGCCCGTCGTTCTCAAACTCCCGCATCTGCTCGACGAACTCCGGCTCTGTGTACAGATTCCCCATCGTGGTAAAACCATAACTTAACGCCACCTGCTGCGCCTCTTCCAGCGTCAGACCGAGCGTAGATACAGCATCGTTGAACAGATGCGTATGGGGATCGACGAAACCCGGCATCAGGGCGCGTCCCTGCAAGTCAATCAAGCGCGTGTTCGCCCCCGCCAGCGCCAGCACATCAGCGTCCGCCCCTACAGCGACGATCATTTCCCCCGCGACGGCGAGGGCGCTGGCGGATGGAGCATCGGCGTTCATCGTCACAACCTGTCCGTTGTAGAAGATTATCGACGGCACCTCCGGCTGCTGTTCCACATCGACATTGATAGCGGCTGCGCTGACAATGGGCGCATCCGGCGTGCCCAGCACTTCAATCTCACGCCACGACACCGACGGGCTTTCCACCGTCTCGATCCTAACAAAGCGGATGCCCGCGCGCGGCTCTGGCAGGACGTACTCCAGCGTTTGCTGATCGTGTGTGATCTCCTCGAACGTGTGTAGCAGATGATACTCCCGGCCTGCCTCACTCACGTAGATATGGTGAACGGTTAGCCCTTGCGGGTCTTGACTGGCCACCAGCCGCAGCGCGTGAATCGTGGACGGAACTTCGAGGTCGATTTCGATCCACTGGGGCGCGAATTGGCCCGATCCCCACCAATTGAGTCCCTCACGGATGCCATCCGCTGCTTGCGTCGACGGGTAATCGGGCAGCGCCTGCGAAACAGTCACAGGTTTGTCGAGCGCCAGATTTTCGATGGCGTCACGATCCTGTGCGTATGTCGAGACAGCCAGCCAAACAGCCCACAGGAAAATCAGAACGGGACGATACCGGCTCATGTGCTCACTCCTAACCCACGGCGCGGATAGCCCTCTACAGCTTCTCCGCAATACTCTTCGCCTGTGTGAACAACAGCAGGTAATCCGGTCCGCCGCCTTTGCTGTCCGTCCCGCTCATATTGAAGCCGCCGAACGGATGCACACCCACAATTGCACCCGTCGCCTTGCGATTCAGGTACAGGTTGCCGACGTGGAACTCACGCCGCGCCTGTTCGATCCGCGCCCGATCACGGCTGTAAAACGCGCCTGTCAGACCGTACTCAGTGCTGTTGGCGATTCGCAGTAGATCTTCGAAATCGTTCGCCGGAATGATCGACAGCACCGGCCCGAAAATTTCTTCCTGCGCGATCTTCGCATCTCCCGACACATCCCCAAAAATTGTCGGCTGAATGAAATAGCCGTTGGTATCCGTTTCGATAGCTTCGCCGCCGAGCAGCAGCGTGTGATTCTGGCGGCCATGCTCGACGTAGCCCATAATCTTATCGAACGCCTTGCGGTTGATGACCGGCCCCATATCCACCGTCGGCCCTTGATCGGTCTCGCCAACCGTCAGCTTGCGCGCACCCTCGACTACCATCCCGACCACTTCCTCGTAAACGCTGCGGGCGATAATAGCGCGGCTTCCAGCGGAACATTTCTGCCCCTGAAAACCGAACGCGCTGGCCACGATACCCTGCGCGGCGCTGGCAAGGTCAGCCGTTTCATCGACCACCACCGCATCTTTGCCCCCCATCTCCAACACCGTGCGCTTGAGCCACAACTGGCCCGGATGTACCTTCGCGGCTCGCTCGAAAATACGCTGACCAATAACCTTCGACCCCGTGAACGCGATCAGCCGCGTTTTCGGATAATCCACCAGCGCATCGCCAATCGCGCCGCCGGGGTTGGCCGTAATGAAGTTCAGCAGCCCCGCCGGAAGTCCCTGATCCCAGAACAATTCGCACATTTTGTAAGCGATAGTCGGCGTATCCTCGGCGGGCTTGAGAACCACGCCGTTACCCGCCACCAGAGCCGCACTCATCATGCCCGCCGGAATCGCGTTGGGGAAGTTCCACGGTGGGATACAGGCTACCGCGCCGAGAGCGATGTACTCAAAACCCAGTTCTTCCGGCGGGTGAATCGCCAGAAACTCATGCGCCCGTGTCATCCGCATCATCTGGCGCGCATAGTATTCGAGAAAGTCAATCGCTTCCGAGGTATCCGCGTCGGCCTCGTACCAGCTTTTGCCCGCCTCGAACACCATCCACGCGCTGAACTCGTGCTTGCGCCGCCGCATTTCCGCCGCAGCAACCAGTAAGAAACGCGCCCGCTCATCCGCAGGGACGAAGCGCCACGTTAAATAAGCCTCATGTGCGAGGTCGATGGACTTCTGGGCTTGTGCGATTGTTGCTTGTGGAAACGTAGCCACCACATCAGCAGGGCGGGCGGGGTTGGTGCTGTCAAAGGTGTTGTCCGACCAGACTTCTTGGCCGCCGATAATCATCGGATAGCTCTGGCCAAGCTGAGTACGGACGCTTTCAACCGCAGCGGCGAACGCTTCGACGTTGGCAGGCTGCGAAAAATCGGTCAGGGCTTCGGGGCGATACGCAGGCAGCATCGTTATTTTCCTTCACTGTATTCTGATAATGCCACTATCATACCGAATAATACTTGTGGCCTATAAGAACCTTGTCAGCGCCGCCAATAATTTGGACGCATTCTCCAAAACGTTCTTAGACTAAACCAATCTATCCTGCCCAAATAAATTCAAATAAGAAATCCCTTGTACCTTTGCCCCTTTGTACCCTTGTGACATGCTTTTTTCTTTTCTGTCCTCTGTGTCTCTCGTCCCTCTGTATCCTTGTGTTAAGCCTTTGTCTTTTGCTGATAGCTGAAACGCCGTACTCGGCGCGCTGACCGCTGAAAGCTACTCGTCTTCTGGCTTAAGGTCGCTGCCACGCTGAACCGTCCCATCACCGTAACGATCTTTCAGCGAATCCAGCGTATTTTGCAAATGTCGCAGCCGCGCTGATTTCGGATCATCCCACAGCGAAAGCTGACGCCCGCCTTCTTCCAGCCCACTCATGCCAACACCAATCAGCCGAACAGCCCGCCGCTCCCGCCACAAAATATCAAACAGCCCAATCACCGCCTCGTAGATTTCGTCGTCTTGATCGATGGGGTTAGCGAACGACACCTGACGCGATGGCGTAGTGAAATCCGACCAGCGCAGCTTGAGTTTGACTGTTTTGCCGCTCAAACCTTCGCGCCGTAGTTGCAGTCCAACATCATCCGCTAGCTGTCGCAAAGTCCGTTTGAGTGTTTCGGCATCGTTGATGTCGTTGTTGAACGTCGTTTCGCGGCTGATCGACTTGGTCTCGCGCTCGGTTTCGATAGGGCGCTCATCGATACCCCGCGCCCGCAGCCCGATTTCTTCGCCCATCTTGCCAAAGCGCCGCGCCAGATCAGACGGCGGCCAGCTTGCAATGTCCCCAATCGTGCGTAAACCAAGCGCGTTTAAGCGTTCGGCGGTCTTAGGGCCGACTCCCCACAAATCACGGATCGGCAGCGGCGCGACGAACGCCGCTTCTTCTCCAACGCGCACAACCTGAATCGCGTTCGGGGATGTCATGCCCTTATCAATACGTGCTTGTGACTTGCCGACGTTGTTGGCGATCTTGGCCACCAGCTTATTACTGGCCACACCGAGCGAACACGGCAGTCCCAACGAATCGCGTATCGTCGTTTGCAGCCGCCGCGCCAGCGTTTCACCGCCATCAGGCAAACCAGTCACATCCAGAAACGCCTCGTCAATCGAAATCTGCTCCACGAGGGGAGTCAGATCATTGAGTATCGCCATCACCTTGCGCGACGCCTCACGGTAAAGGTCGAAATGATGCGACACGATAATCAGCTTGGGGCAGTAGCGCACCGCCATCGCCATCGGCATCGCGGAGTGAACGCCGAAACTCCGCGCCGCATACGAGCATGACGCCACCACGCCGCGCTGGTCAGGCTTTCCGCCCACCGCGAACGGCAGCCCGCGTAACGACGGATCGCGCTGTTCTTCGACGGCGCAAAAGAAAGCATCGAGGTCTAGATGGAGAATAATGCGCGGCATAATTCGGCCCTCATCAGCGATGAATTCAGCATATCCGAACCCCGTTTCTAGAGCAAGCGTTCGACCACGCCACGCTGTCGTAGGGGCACGACGTGTCGTGCCCTCATACCACAAACAAAAAACGCGCCCTATCCGTTGGATAGAGCGCGTTCCGATTGAGAGTGTATCGGGTTATTCACCCATGCCCAGCAGCGAACGGACTTCCACAGTGCGCCGCTTCAAGCTCGCCGCCAACGCTGAGGGGTCAGCCACCAGACCACCGCCGCGCACCGTTGCACCGACCACCAAGCCAGCGCTAATCAGGATGATGTCCTTGATGATGTACTGGCCTTCCAGCGTCAGAGCATACGGGAAGTGCGTGAAGATCAGGTCAGGGCGCAGAACAATCGGTGACATCGCGCCGGCCATTTGACCGAGCAGCAGGATGATGGTGATGCGCTTGAACTTGCCGCCGAGAATGAAGCCCACGCCAATCGTCATTTCGAGAATGGCGAGGACGGGCAGGAACAAATCCATCGGCAGGAAAGTGATGCTGGCACGGATGAGCGGTTCAGCAGGGCTAAGGCCGGGAACGAGCTTCAACGCGCCGAACCACACGAAGACGATACCCACCGAGATACGCAGTAGGGTGAGACTGTGACGCGCCAACCAACCACTAACGACTTTATCCGTGCTGTTCAACCGGGCGACGATAGTTTGTGTACTCATGATCTCTGTGCATCCTTATGATATGTGTTGTTTGCCTTCAATGACAACACTTTACCATGTAGGGCACACCCGACTCACCATGCACAGGGCTGAAATTTAGCTCAAGCCTTGGGCTTACGCGCATCTACGCCATAAGACCGATATTGCAAACCGCTTATAGGGGATTATTCAAGGGAGAGCGCGCCGCCGAGCGCCTTATAACGCTGCCAGTAGACCTTGAACGCCTGCTGGCCGGCACTGGTTAGCGCACAGGTCGTCAGCGGGTAACGCTCCTGAAAACTCTTGGCGATGGAGATATAGCCCGCTTCCTCAAGCCTTTGCAGTTGCGTGGATAAATTGCCTTTGGTCAGTCCAGTCAGGTTCAGCAGCGATTTGAAATCGGCACTCTCGCACGATGACAGCACCGCGACAATCGCCAGACGCGCGGGCTCGTGAATCACGCGGTCAATCGTCGTGATGTCCTGAACTTCACGCTGCATCAGCCATCTCCCGCCGGAAAATAAGGAACTGTCGCAGCGCATACACACCGTTCGATACCAGCAAAACCGCCCACAATAGGCTTACCAACAGCCCCATTAACCCGAACTTGATCGGCAAAATGATAATCAATACCGTACCAATCACGCCCAAAAGCGCCACCAATCGATAGCGCGTCCACTGCAAGCGGTGAGCAAGAATAAGATATTGATAGCCGGAAGCTAATCCCGTTCCGAAGGCTACTGCGCGTAAGATAATCCACCCGTCTCCAAGCTGCTGCGCCAGCCAGAAACCGATCAGAAACACCAGCAGGATAATGCCAAACGATGTCAAAAGCGCGGAGCGGGGAATGGGCCATGCTTGAGCGGTAATGATGCCCGTTTCCCGCCACAACCATCGGCGGCGTAAATACACATTGATGAGGCTCAGGCTGCCCTTTGCGAAGATCAACATCGCGCCGAAAACAACGCCAAAAATGAGAACCGCCGCCACAACATTCCCGAACGTGTCTTGAAGGCTTCGCATCGGCGGCAGCCACACGCTTTGAAAATCGATGCCAATCCACATCAAAACGCCGATGATAAGCAGCCACAATGCTGACTGAAAATCGCGCAGGCCGTCGCTAAATTCATAGCGACGGGTGTTGAGTTGAAGCCTGTTAACATCGACCATGATGCTGCCTCTATGATGATTTTTAGTTTATACAGATAACTAGTTTACATCATAAACCATAGTCGCATTTTGTCAAGCAATGACGTGTTCCTGTGGGGCATCCATCTGCAAACGTCTCTTACCAACTAATCTCATCCATGGACTCTGCGCCTATTGCCAATCACGGTTCGTTTTCCAACGGGTCAGAGCGCCTTAGTGCGCTTCCCGCCGGAACTTTCTAGCCAGATGGCTTTAGCCTCTGGCGAACACTTACGCCGTCCCGAAGCTCAATCCCAATTCCCGCAGCCAGCGGCGGTACGCAATCGCCGTGCGATCCGAGCGTAAATGCAGTTCAGCTTGCAAGTCGAGCGGCAGTCGTTCAGGCCGCTGCGACTCGACAATCGGGATATCCTGCTTTGCAACGGTATCCTGAAAAGCGCGCAGTTCTTCTTCCGGCACATCGAAGGCGTAGTTGTAGTTCATCCACATCCAACCGAGCGTTTCCATCTCCGCGACAGGCGTCACAGCGAAGAAAATCGAAAACTGCTGCGTGGCTACCTTGACGAAATAACTGGTCAACGGACGCAGAACCTTGTACGTATAAGCAACATCTCTGCCGATACTCGTGCCGTCAGGGTCGGGCTGCCACACGCGAATATCTGTTGCCGTGACGCCTTCGGCACCAGTGGTTACGTCGTAGTCGCTGATCTGTGTATGGCTGCGATCACCGAGAAAGCCCTCATGCACGAATGGGAAGTGCGCCACGTCGAGAAAGTTCTCAAGCACACGCGGGCCATGCGCCTTAAAACGATACGGCCCGCAGTGAATTTTGCGGAAAGCCGGATCGTCCCACTCTGCGAACGGCGAAATATCGCAAGCAGGCTCACCGAGGCACACCCAGACCCAGCCGTAACGTTCCTGCGCGTGATAGGTTTTCACCCGCGCTTTATCCGGCGGCATCTGTTCAGGATGAGCGGGCATCAGCACACAGCGCCCTTCCTCGTTGTATGTCCAGCCGTGATACGGGCACATCAAGCGTCCGTTCTCAATCGTACCGAGCGACAGCTTCGACCCTCGGTGAACGCACAAATCCTGCCACGCCATCACCTGCCCGCCGAGCCGCCACAGTACGATGTCTTCTTCGAGCAGCCGCGCCCCAAATGGCGCACCTTCACGGACATCTTCCACGCGGGCAATAACGTGCCAGTCATTCACCAGAACCGGGTCATTAATCAATTCGGGCCTCCAGAAAACCAGACAGGGGGGTAGGGGCGGGTCTGAGACCCGCCCTTATATTCATTCGATCTCAATCGAGGATTTTAGCGCGTGCGAGCCTTACTCGCTTGCGCCGGTCATGCCATCCAGAAGCTGCGGCAAGAACCACACATCCAGCAGTTCAACCTTCTCGCCATCAGCAGCCAGTTCCGTACCATCTTGCAAGCTCAGAGGCCCCTGCCAAAGATAGATGCTGTCAGCATTGGCTTCATCGGTGCCGTAGGCGGTGAGTTCCGCGATGTATTCATCCAGCATGGCCAGTTGTTCTTCGGTCAGCGCGCCGCCGGGGACGAAGCCCACAATCGACGTATCAGGGTCGGCGAAGTTCGGCGCTTCAAAAATCCACTCCGAAGTCCACGTATCTTCCTTCACCTGATTGACGATATTGGTGTAAGCCGGGCCCCAGTTGTAATAGGGGACACCGATGCACACGTCTTCGGCTTCCGCACACGCGCCCACGAAGTCGTAAGGCATAGCGTAAACCGTCTCACCTGCTGCGGCTCGTTGACCAGCAACGACCAGCGCTTCGGTGGTGTCGATGCCCGAAACGACCACATCCGCGCCGTTATCGAAGAAGGCGTTGGTTTCTTCCGTCGGGTCGAGTGTGACGCCGGGGATATTGAACCAGAAGCCAATCCACGTCACCGAGAAATCAAGATCGGCGGGGTCTTCACCGCGATAGTTTTCCCAGCAGTAGCGCGCACCGAGGTAGGACGAGGCGGCATGACGGCGAGTCTCGGCGTTAATCAACGGCCCGAGGTAGCCAATCTGACCCGTCTCAGTGGCCAGCGCAGCCGCGCAGCCGCCGACAGTTTTCATCCATTCCATTTGGCCGTTGAAGTTGCCAACGTTCTCAGGCGCGCCGTTGAGCACGTTGCTGCCTGTCGCGTTGATGAACGTCACTGCGGGGAATGCTTCGGCAACCGTATTGGTGTCCTCTTCAAAAGCATCCGACGTGGTGATGATGAGTTCCGCGCCTTGATCGACCATTTCCGTGACCACATCCAGCAGCGTGGTCTCCGGCGAGTCCGCGGGATTCAGGCTTTCGTACACCAGCATGGTCGAGCCGGGAACGTTTTCTTCCACGTATTCGCCCGCCTCGTAGTGTGCTTGACTCCAACCGCGATCATTGCGCGGCCCGACCAGCACGATACCGAATGTGAATTCGTCATCCTGCGCCATCGCCGGAACGACAGCCCCCATTAAAGCGAACGTAAGCAGCAATATAAACACTTGCTTGCGAGTCATGTATCCTCCAACAATCTAGATTTTCTTGGCAACAATAGCTAATTTTACCGCGAAACTTTGTGCCCGGTATGTGTAATTATTCCAAACCTTAACGATAGGCGCTTGTGCTGGTTCGCTGAATTCCGTGCATTTAGCAAACAAGTAATTGTGCAATTGGTACAAAGTACGATTTTTCACACCCAACTCGATACGCCGTTATCTGGCATCCTTCACACGCTCATCATCACGTTTGCCGATACGGGTCGAAAACACTACACTAGGCGAACTTGCGAACAGGTAGCTCAACCATTGATTCAACAAATTTTAACTCTGAACTTAGATTAGAACACCGCGAGAGAGGCATAAAAATGTCAGGTCGTTTAGAAGGTAAAGTCGCAGTTATCACAGGCGCGGGTAAAGGCATCGGGCGCGCTTCGGCAAAAGCATTAGCGCGAGAAGGCGCGCACGTCGTGATCACGTCACGCACCAAATCTGATCTCGACTCGTTAGCCGAAGAAATCGCCGCGCTCGGCACAGGAGCGCGGGCGCTGGTCGTCCCGGCAGATGTGAGCAGCGAAGCCGACGTTGATCGCTTGGCCAAAGCCGCCTTTGAAGAGTTCGGACAGGTGGACATCCTCGTGAATAACGCCGGAGTCGGCAAAAACGGCACGGTCTCTACGCTGACCACCGAAGATTTCGACTGGATTATGAACACCAACATGCGTTCGACATGGCTGTGTACCAAAGCCTTTTTCCCACCGATGATTAAGCGCCAATCCGGTTCGGTGATCTTCGTCGGTTCGGTGGCGGG
>JACMMD010000004.1 GCA_014379235.1 Anaerolineae bacterium | reverse complement strand
GCTGATCGTTCCCGCGCTGGCGATTGTGCTGGCGTATGGCATGGCCCGGCTGCCAACCATGTTCGGCGGGGCACTATTGACTATTTACGTTGTGAGTAGCACACACTGGCTGCCAGATACGCTCGAAGAAACACTGCCCTATCGTGAAGTGGTCGATTTCTTACAAGCGAATATCACACCAGATGAACCCATCCTCATTGAACTTGGATCGTATGTACGCGACTACGCACTATTCGAGTATTACTATATCGCCGCAAACTTACCGCCAGAAAATGTTACCTTCGCGTACAACTGGAATGAATCTGGGGGTTTTCGAGTTTTCCCCACCCATTATTATGGACTGTACTACGGGAATCAGGCCGACAGCTTTGGACACAATGTTGATCGTG
This sequence comes from Anaerolineae bacterium, assembly GCA_014379235.1. Classification (GTDB taxonomy): domain Bacteria; phylum Chloroflexota; class Anaerolineae; order Aggregatilineales; family Phototrophicaceae; genus JACMMD01. The sequence continues at coordinate 2,757 of JACMMD010000004.1, read as the reverse complement.
TCGTGCAAAATAGGCCGCGTTTTACCGTCGTAAGTTGGTACGAGAACAGCTTCAACCGGACCGTGATGGAAGTCATCGGTGATCGTTACGACGAAGTCCGCCGCACCGAATACGGCCCGATCCACATCTACGAATATTTCGAGCAGTTCACGCCCACCAACGCCGACCTGCTGTTCACCTTTGACGACACATTCGTGCTGGCGCGGACGGATTTCCCGACGAGCGTTCAAGCCTGTGGCCGCCTCGACGTGACGACATGGTGGACGCTGCGCGGCGAACCCACTGATAATTACAGCATGGGGTTGTATCTACAGGATGCGGGCGGCGTCACGCAGGCGCAGGCCGATGGTTCGCCAGCAGGCATTGAAACGTTGTCGTGGGAAGCTGATCGCGTTTACCCTGACCAGCGTTCGCTGACTGTGCCGTGCGCGCCGGGCCGCTACGATATTCGCGTGACCCTGTACGAGCCATTCAGCGTGACGAACTTGCCTGTCACGGATGCCGACGGTCAAGACATCGGCTCGGTGGCCACACTCGGCAGCATAGAGGTAATACCGTAGGGGCGACACATGTGTCGCCCCTACCAATGACACATCAAACATGAAAACATTCTGGCAAACGCAGTTCGGAAATTTCAGATCGTTGTGGCTCGGCGCGTTGTTGATTCTCATTCCGCTGCTGGCATTCTTGACTTACGTCATCTGGCAGCAGGATGCCCCCGTGTACGAATACCTTGACGACCCCGTTGGCTACATCGGCAAGATGTATTACGGCATCGGCTCGAACGTCGGTATGTTGTTCTGGTGTTCGGCGGCGGCGCTGTGCTTATTCAGCGGATTGCTGCTCAAATGGGCTGGCGGCTCTCGCATGGAGTTCGGGCGCTTCCTATGGTTCTCCGGCGTAGTGACGGTCATTCTGCTGCTGGATGACCTGTTCCTGCTGCATGACAGAGTGATCCCGCTGTACACCCCTGCCGATCAAGAAGCGCTGTATCTGGGCTATGTAGCGATGTTGGGGCTGTACCTGTTCGAGTTTCGCAAAACACTGCTCAAAACCGAACTGCTGCCCCTCGTGCTGGCTTTCGCGCTGATGGCTATATCGGTGTTTGTGGATGAAGGGGTAGAGAACGGTTGGCTGGGTATCAGCTACAGTCCGCTCTCTTATCTGGTCGAAGATGGCAGCAAACTGCTGGGGATTGCGATGTGGTTCTGGTACTTCTTGCGTGTGTGCCTTAACCAGATGCAGCAGGTTATTTCCGTCCGCGAAACAGCGCCCCCTCAATCGTGAAATCGTAACTGCCGTTCGCGGTGTCGATGTCCATTACGCGGCGAACTTCTTCCGGCGCGCCCTCATACAGCCACTTGAGGATATTCACCACATCCGGCGGCGTGGCCATGCGCGTCACCCACAAGTCGAAATTCAGCGGCAGCCGCCACTCAAACGCAACATCGACGCTAAAACCCGCTGCTTCGAACATCTGCGACCACTGCGCGATGCTGTGATCGCGCACGTGGGACGGGTCGCGCAGCAGTTCCAGTGTTTGCAGGAATGTATCGCGTGTCGGGTCGGCGGGTGCAACAATGTCACTCAGCAGGAACATGCCGCCGGGTTTCAACACTCGCGCCAATTCATGCAGCGCACGCGCCGGATGCGGCCAATGATGGGCGCTGTAACGCGACACCACGAGGTCAAAGGCGGCATCCTCGAATGGCATTTCTTCGACATCACCCTGACGGAAATCGAGATTGGTGAGGCCGCGTTCAGCCGCTAGCTTTCGTCCTTGTTCCAACATCGGCTCGGTTAAATCGAACGCGGTAACGTGGGCCACTCGCAGCGCGAAAGCCAGCGCGGTATGACCTGTGCCTGTGCCCGCGTCCAAGATGTGTTCATGACCTTGCAGCGCCGCCGCTTCAATCATCGCGTCCATGTCCGCGCCTGCCATATGAACGGCACTGGTGCGATAATTTTCCGCTACTTGCCCGAACTGGCGCTGAACGGAGTCCTTAATGCCTTGCGTACTTTGTGTCATGTTACCTCATTAGAGAAATTGGGCGACGCATGCGTCGCCCCTACAAGAGCTTAACTGCGTTGGTCGATGCTTTGCCAGCGCCGATCTTTCGTACCTGAATACATCGACTGCGGGCGAATCAAGCGGCCCGTCGCCTGCTGCTCGAAGCAATGCGCCGTCCAGCCGACCACGCGGCTGATAGCAAACGTCGGCGTGAACAAGTCCGTCGGTAAGTCGAGGCCGTGCAGTAGCAGCGCCGTATAAAACTCGACGTTGGTTTGCAGGTTGCGTCCCGGTTTGTATTCTTCCAACAGCCTGAGCGCTGTCTGCTCGACATCTTGAACCAGATTGTACAGCGCCATATCGCCATCCGCTTTGAACATGATCTCTGCGGCTTTGGCCAGTTCATCGGCGCGGGGGTCGCGCACTTTATAGACGCGATGCCCGAAGCCCATCAGCCGTTCGCCCGCTTCCAGTTTGCGCCGAAGGTACGGTTCGGCGTTAGCAGCCTCGCCAATCTCGAACACCATATCCAGCGCCGGGCCGGGAGCGCCGCCGTGCAGCGGTCCCTTCAACGCGCCGACTGCTCCGGTGATCGCGGACACCTTATCCGACTGTGTGGCGATAATCACCCGCGCCGCGAACGTCGACGCGTTCAAGCCATGATCGACCACCGTGTTCAGGTAGGTTTCGAGGCCGCGAGTCCGTTCAGCGCTTGGCACTTCGCCAGAAAGCATGTACAGATAGTT
>JACMMD010000254.1 GCA_014379235.1 Anaerolineae bacterium | reverse complement strand
CGATGGTGGGCGTTTGTGTAGGCGCTGATGTTGGTGATGCGATGATGGTCGGGCTTGGCGCAATGATGAGCGCCGATTCATCTTCGAGCAGTGGCGATGCCATCTCAGTCGGCGCGAGACCGATTGCCAGCGGTTCTTCGGTGGCTTCTGTACTGTTGACGGCGCTTTCTTCCGTCGCCTCGTCAGTTGCTTCCGTGCCACCGATGTCCAACGGGCCGGAGAGTAAGTCCATCGTTGAAATACCGGATTCGCTGCCAGCACCCGGAACAGGCGTGGGCAAAGAGTCCGTGAGATTATGAGCGGGCAACAAGGCCTCCATAAACGGTAAAATCCCGATGACGCGCTGCTGCTGACCGGGACGCAAAATGCTGCGGAAGGCGAATACGCCCGCTAGTGCGCCGATGATCGCCAGCAAGAACAGCCCCACCACCAGCCACAATAACAATCGAGGCGGGGCAGGCACTCCACCATCATCCGGGGGGCGGCCTTCATCTACAGGTACACGCACCCGGATCGGACTTGTATCATCCAATGGGTCTATCATTACACTAACGTCTCCACCTAAAAACAACCCAAACGATAAGATTTAGCACCACAACGGGTCTTTGTTAAGGCGCAAAACGCACTTTCGCCGCTATCGTGGGTATAGAGTATAGGAACGGGCGCGGCGAATTGGAAGTGCATTATAGACCATCACAACCCTAGTGTGCGATAGTCGGGGTTGCTACAATGGCCCGTCTTGCCTCGCTGCTGCCTGCAAGAATTTTGGAGAGAACGACCACATGCGTAAGTATCGCAATCGCATTTTAACCGGATTCGCGCTGGCAATCGTCATCTATGTTGGGCTGCTGCTGTTCATCGACAGCGAAGGCAAATTGACCGACGATGTGCTGTCGTCGCTGCGCCAATTCCCCGCTGTGCTGGTGCTGCCGCTGATATTGGTACAGGTCGCTGCCGGATTGTTCCGCTTCTGGGAATGGAACTATTTCATGGGGGTGATCGGCGCACGCGATAAGATGAGCCTGCTCGACAGCGCGGTGATTTTCGTCACGGGATTTGTGATGGTGGTCAGCCCCGGCAAAGCGGCGGAGCTGCTCAAGTCGATCATGGTCAAGTCGAAAACGGGCATTCCAGCGGCGAAGGTTGCTCCGGTGGTCATCGCGGAACGTGTGATCGACGGGTTAGCTGTGATTGCAATCATGGTTTTCGGTATCTTGCTGGTTGGCGATCAAATCGACATTGGCCCCTATCGAGCGCTGATCTTCACGTCAGCGGCTATTTTGGCATTCGCGCTCATCACCGTGCAGATCGCTCCGCTGGCGTATTTCTTCCTGAACCTCGCCGCGAAACTGCCGCTCATCAAACGGGCGCACGGGCCGCTGGTGGAGTTCTACGAGAGCAGTCGTGAAGTATTCCATCTCCGGCATATTCTGGCGACATCGGGTATGGGCGTCGGCGTGTATCTATCAAGCGCCATCGGCTTCATGCTGATTCTGATCGGCTTCGGACTAACGCCGACATGGACACTGTTCCTACAGGCGATGTTTATCTCCGGTGTGGCCGCGGCGGTTGGGGCGTTGAGCTTTGTTCCTAACGGCGCAGGCGTGACCGAGTTCACCGACGCGGCCATGCTGATGGCGATTGTCGCGCCAGCTAACCCCGAAATGACACCGGCCATCGCGGCGACGTCGGCCATTATGCAGGGCTTTTTCCACAAGTGGTTTCGCGTATTAGTCGGGTTGGCGGTGGCCTTCATCTTTCGCAACCGCATCTTCTCTCCCGCGCTCGAAGCGGACATCGCAGAAGTCGAAGCGGCGCGCCATGCCAAGCGTATCACCAGTACCAGTGAGATGAGCGCGGTATGATTGAACGTTGGAACGTTGAAACTCATTCGCATACCGAATGGTCGAAGGACTGTCTCGTTAAGCCGGAACGCATTTTTCGCCTGTGTACTGAACGCGGCATTGATCGCATCATTATCACCGACCACAACACGGTGGATGGCGCAATCGCCATGCAAAAGCTGATGCCTGATCTGGTCATCGTTGGTGAAGAAATCATGACCACGCACGGCGAACTGCTCGGCTATTTTCTGCAAGAGACGATACCCGCAGGCTTATCGCCGGAAGAAACCATTCACCGCCTGCGCGATCAAGGAGCGGCTATCAGCGTGTCGCATCCGTTTGATCGCTTTCGTAAAGGGGCGTGGCAGCAGGCGGATCTAGAGCGCATCATCGACAAGGTGGACGCTATTGACGTGTTCAACTCGCGCTGTATAGTTGCAGAGGATAACGCTAAAGGGCTGGCGTTCGCGCAGCAGCATGGCGTTCT
>JACMMD010000253.1 GCA_014379235.1 Anaerolineae bacterium | reverse complement strand
GCGCATGATGCCGTCGTATGCCTCGTTGATCTGCTGCATCTAGTTGGTGGCGTCCGCGCTCTTGTTGTAATCGGGGTGATACTTCAAGGCCAGTTTGCGATAGGCTTTCTTGACGGTTTCCTGATCGGCGTTGTGATTGATCTTGAGCAGTTCGTAGTAAATCTGAATCGAGGCGGCGGTTGGCACTGGACGTTGCTGTTGGGCGCTGCCGGAACCCGCGCCGTTTTGCTGCGATGAATCGCTGCTGGCGTTGGTTTTCGCTCCGGCTGTACGCGGCGCAAAATCTGCGATGTGCCATTGTCCGGCGATATGCACGTTGGTGGTGGTGATGACTTCGCCGCTTAAATTTTCGAAGGCGATGTTCTTATCGTATTTCACCAGCCGTTCTTTGCCGCGCCCCTCAAACGTCACCGGATAAATGAACACATCGTGTCCGTAGACCTCAAAGGCGTAGAGCGTGTCGCCATACACGGACAGCATAGCAGCCATCCAATCCGGCGGGCGAAACCAGCGGCCATGATCGGGCAGCAGCATCGCGCCCCACAGGATAAACAGCGTGTGGATACCGGAGTCGCTGTTCTCCTTGAGGATCATTTTCAGTTCGTAAACTGGAAGCGGGCGTTCGATCAGATAGATGCTGACGGTTTGCCCAGATTTCAAATCCAGCAGAATGTTATCGCCACCGTCGTGAAGGACTTCGGCGACGGTGGCGGCGTTCACCAATTGGCGCACGACGTGAGCGCCGACGAGATAGGTGTCAAAACGCATGAAAGTTCAGCCTGTTTTTGATGTTTTCGATGGGTCGATTGTAACACAAATAGGTTATGTAAATGTAGAATTTCAAAGACGATTTGTGATCTACAATGGCTGGATAACCAGCGCCTCATATATACACAAATCGAACAACCTCGTTTGTCACAATCTGCTTGTAGCTCAAGAAGCATGGTTATTTGACCTGTCAAACGGCACGACGACTAATTTGACCCAGTCATTTGGCGGCCCTGTGATTGTAATTGAAACGCCTCATGTATCTGCCTCTGACGAATAAAAGCTATCGCTCGAACTGCGTGGCGAGGGCGGCGATCAGTCTTCGGGGTTGTTGATGAAGGAGCCAGAAGCTGTCTCACAGCCGACGACACGGTACGTCGTCGGCCATGAACAGCATGAAATTAGTTCTCGCGTCGTTCAAACGTCACTTCAGGATAATCAGACGAAGGGCCATCGAGCAGTACCACATCTTCATTATTGATGTAGTGATTGAAGAAACCGAGCAGGTAGTCGCTGGTGATTCGCCATGCGCGCTCGGAGTCAATCGTTGCGCCGTCGGCAAACTGCGGAACCAGAGATTGCAGAAAAGGGCCATCCGAAAAGGTCGCGTGTCTGCTACCCGCTATCCGCACCGAATAAGAAGGTACGGCAGTTTCAAATATATTCTGCCAACCAGTTTGATTTTGTTGAAGGATTTGTTGACACGCTTCCAGACTGGGGATGCCGCCGCTGGCGACGACCTGTTCACAGGTGGTATCAGAAAACACCTGCATGAAAGGCTGCGTTACACCCTGCTCCACTGCCGCACCTGAATAGGAACCGTCTATATTGACACCCGCATCACAGCGACTATCGCTGAGACAAAACTCGGCTGCCGCAGCCCCGCCAAAGGAATGACCGAATACCCCTAAATGTGAAAGATCAAGTCTGCCAGCGAACTGATCGCTGCCGACGTTCAAGGCTTCTAATTGATCGATCACGAAAGCGGTATCTTCAGACCAATATTGCACGGATTCGCTGCTTACCTCGTCCGCATTTGCGGTTATCACCCGCCCATCTGCAAACACCGTAATCGGTGCGTTGTAGGTGTGCTGAATTCCGACAACCATGTACCCGTGGCTGGCCAGTTCTACTAAGAGCGCACTGTAGAAGGGTAGAAGACTGCCATTTCCGTGGGAGAAGACCAATACCGGATACTGTTCAGATGTGCCAGCGATTGGTTCATCGGCGAACGCTTCAGCGAGAATATGATCTGTGTTTAATCCAAAGCCCTGTTCCAGCAAATCACCCATTAAACCGGGTGTATAGGCTGCTGGTTGTGCATCAGCGGCGGGTTCAGCAGGATACCAGATCCAGACGACCAGCTCTCGCATCTCCCCGTCGACATCGCTGTAGATCTCGTCACGACTCGTATCCGTCCATTCGAAAATTGTTCTGCCGACTGAGTATGCTCCAGTGGGTGCCGGCAAGGTCACGGCGGTTGGATCGGGCACAGCTTGCGCGAGGACAGGCAGCGCTGTGAGCAGGATAACGAGCAGCAGCAGACCCCGTTGGACAAAGGACAAGGCTTTCCGCTTATGTTGTACTAACGGTGACGACAACTTCATTTCCGGTGTTGAGATTGCGATTGTCATGTACTTGTCTTTCTATGTTTGGTTATGTTCAGTCTATGTTGCAAAGGGGATGAAGGAGGTAGCTAAAAGATGTATTTAGAGGTTGATTGTTATAGACGCGCGCAGTCGAGAAGCTGTGGTGTGAAAAAGTAAAGCTATCGCTCGAACTGTGCGGCTAAGGCGGCGGCAACGGGCTGCGTGACCTGCGGATAGTGCTTCAATATCAGTTCTTCGCCGATGAGCGGAATTGTGGGCTGTTCGGCGCGCAGGGTCTTAACGGCGTCGGGGTCGATTTCGAGCAGGACTTTCACCAAAGTCATAGCCGCGTCGTAGCTGGCGATGTTGTAGCGCCAATTCGGATTGCCGATAACGTGCGTCATATAGTAAATCGAGAAGTAGCTGGCCAAGCCCTCGTCTAAAACGTTGGTCTGTTTGCGGCCTGTTGGCGACAGCAAATGCACGACCTCATGCGACATCTGGAAGCAAGCGCGCTGCGGTTGTTCGAGGCAGCGCTGCGTCAACTGAATGATGATGTCTTTGCCGTTGCGCGGATGCCATAAGTTCGGGTGATCTTTGGCGGTGAACTCGATGCCGAGAATGGTGTACGAATGGTCACGCGCTCCGAACATTTGTTGCGCCAAGCGCAGCATGTGGCCGAGCAGGCTGGCAAACGTCCATGTGTAGCCCGATTTGCCGGACGGCAAGGGCGAGGCGATCAATAGATTTTCGGGGAGCTTTATTTTTTGCGGCATATCAAAAGCGTATCACAAAGGTACAAGGGGTCAAAGGTACAGGGAAAAAACTTGTGTGAAATGCAGAGGGCAGGTCTCAGACCTGCCCCTACAAGGTGGATAATTGCTATAGATTGCTAATTCAAGAAGGTCGGCAGGTAGAAGCTCATGTAGCGCAGATCGCTGTTGGCGGCGGTGCTGATGGTGGCTGGCTGTGTGTCGGGACGGGCGAGAATCACGTCGTATTGTCCGAGCAGCGTAGTATTGCCTGCGTGGTTGACGCTGCCCGCGCCGTCGGTGATATAAATGAAAAGGTCTTCGTTACTGCGCGGCGGTTCAACGGCGGCGCTGCCGTTCGGCTCGACGAAAGTGGCGGTCAGGCGCGCATTGACGTGCTGCACCATTGGCGAACCATCACCAATCAAGGTGTAGGTGGTCGCGCCGCTGCTGGTTTGCGCGGGCAGTTGGTCACGGCGAAGCTGCTGATAATGCGGCTGAACGCCGCGAAACTGTCGGTCTGCCGCGAACCAGATTTGAATCACACGCGCTTCTTTGTCGGTGCGATTCAACTCTTGATGCTCAATCCAGTCGCCGGAGAACATACGCTGTAACTCGCCGGCCACGATTTCGCCTTTGCCGCCCGTAGTGTCCTCGTGGTAAATCGTGCCTTCCAGCACCCACGTATAGATTTCGAGACCGCGATGAGGATGCCACGTAAAGCCGTTGTGAGGGGCGATGCTGGTCATGTGCGCGGTGAGCATTCCACTGAGGCGCTGAATCGGACTCCAACCACCAACGGCAAAGTGCGAATGCAGCCAGTGAATCGGGTGGATAGTGGGGAAGGCCGCAGCCGGGAAATGCTGGAATGATGCGGGCGAGATGAAACTCGGCTCAATGACGGTGGGCTGAAACATGATACTCCCTCGATGATTTCACCCTTTATATTACACGGAATTACACGAAGGCGTTCATCCAATTTTGGATGAACGCCTTCGTAATTTTGTGCTCAGTTGTTGTTCGAGGCGAACCAATCGCCGCGATAACTGCGCCTTCGTTCTTAGACTGCGGCGGCAGGGACGGGTTCCGCGACCTTAACGGCTTCAACATCAAGGTCAATGGTGATTTCCTTGCCGACGAGGACACCGCCTGCTTCCAGACCCATGTTCCACGTCAAGCCATAGTCCTCACGGTTGATCTTGGTGCGGCCAGAGAAGCCAGCGCGCACGTCACCGAAGGGGCTGTTGGTCTGGCCGAGGTATTCGGCCTTGATCGTTACAGGACGGGTCATGCCGCGAATGGTGAGATCGCCGATGATGTTGGCAGTGTCGTTGCCAGTCGGTTCGATCTGGGTGCTTTTGAAGGTGATGTTCGGATAGGTTTCGATATCGAGAAAATCGGTGCCGCGCAGGTGGTTGTCGCGGTCAATCACACCGCTGACAAGGCTGCTGGCGTCAATGTTCACCTCTACTGAAGCGTTGGTCGGGTTTTCCGGGTCAAAGTCCAGCGTGCCGCTGGCCTTCTGAAATTGGCCGCGCACGGTTGTTACCATCATGTGACGCGCTGAAAATGCGACGCTGGTATGCGCCGGGTCTAGATTGAACTGTGCCATAATTACTGCTTCTCCCTCTGATGTCCGCTTAAGCGGACTAGTGTCCGTTTACTGATATGAAGGATAGCATAGTCCGCGAGCAATTACTATAAGAGGAAGATTAGAAACGGACAGGAGTCCGTTTACTTGATCAATTGGTGGAGGGTATTGGTTAGACCGTCGATGATACGTGGCGTATCGTAGCCCAACGCCGTGCGTTGAAAGTAGGTCACATGCACATCAAGCATGACGTACAGCACGTCAGCGGCGTAGTCGATGTCGATTTGAGGATTGAGCCGCTGCAACAGGGCGCGGATGGTTTGCCGCCACCATAGATGAGCGGGATGTTCGAGCGATTTGAGGCCGGCATCTACCGCGCCTACACACAGTAAGGCGCTGTTACGCTCGACAAATTCGACGACTTCCGCGAGAAACCAGCGTAGACTGTGCAGAGCATCGCTCTGGTTGCGGAAGTAGAGCAAAGCTCGATCTTGCAAATCGCGCTGGTCTTTATCGAGCAGCGCGTGGCACAACTCGACTTTACCATTCGGAAATGCGCGGTAGAGTGTGCCTTTGCCGACATTCGCCGCTTCGGCGATGTCTGACATTGAGACAGCATCAACGCCTTTTTCGGTGAACAGGCGATGGGCAGTCTCCAGCAGCAGCGCCCGATTTTTAACCGCGTCTGCACGGCGAGGGCGCTGCTCGGTGAAAAGCAATTCGTTGTTCATTGGCATCATCAAAGTTGATAGCACTCAGATTACACGATGTAATACTATACAACTTATTTTACCACAATGGATGTAAGCGCCGCGCAAGAACCTTCGGCGGATTTGTGGCTCCTACTTTTGACGGAGAAGAAAAATTGGGCGCAACACGTTGCGCCCCTACAGTAGGTTTGTTTGAGTGGATGTGACGTTTTAGGGCGACGACTTTGCTTATGTGTCGCCCCTACAGTTGATTTTGTTTAAGCGTCGTTTGCGGCAACGCCGGGGAAGTGGATTCCCGAACCCGCGCCGAGCGACTCGCTCATGGGACGCATCCACACCATGAACACCCGCGACTTGGGCGGCTGTGTGGCTACGAAAACCACCGCGTCGGCCACATCTTCAGACTCTTGGAAGCCTTCGAGCACAGGGTCGCCGGGAGTACGGGTTCCATTATAGAAGCCGTAGTTGGTGTTCGTACCACCGGGAGCGATGACGCTCACTTTGACGTTATTGGGGTAGGCTTCGTAGTCGATGGATTGCGCGAAACCCATCTGCGCGAACTTAGTCGAGCAGTAAATCGGCTCATTGGGCAAGCCTGCCAACCCCGCCACCGAACCGACGAAGATCACCGAACCGGATTGGCGCTTAATCATCGGTGGGAAAAAGGCTTTGGTACACAGCCATGTCGAACGCATGTTGGTGTTCATAATCCAGTCGAAATC
>JACMMD010000252.1 GCA_014379235.1 Anaerolineae bacterium | reverse complement strand
GAATAATGTCGTGAGTTTTCTCAAATCGGCCATCAATTTCTCCTTAGCTTCTAGCTGCTAGGCCCTAGTTTCTAGCCTTTGTACTTTCAACTTTACACGTTTAACGCGATACTCAAACCTTGAGCCTTGTACCTTTGTACTCATGCACAATACAGTTAAGGGTAACAGGATTCGTAGGGGCAAGTCTGAGAGGGTGTTGAAAAACTTATTTTGGTGCTTCTAACCCCTCATCCCCTGCCCCTTCTCCCACAAGGGGTGAAGGGGAAAGGCAGTCTCTGGAAGTCCCTCGCCCTTTATGGGAGAGGGATTTAGGGTGAGGGTGTCAGGCAGCAGTCCGACTTATTCAACACGCTCTGAGACCTACCCCTACGATTACGAGGGAAATACCATGACCAGAGTTCTTGTGACTGGTGGCAGCGGCGGCTTGGGATATGAGCTAGTGCCACGCCTCGTCGCGGCGGGTTATACCACGCGCATCATGAGCCGTTGCGCGTCGAAACTGGACGCACAATCCTCGCCGCTGCTTGAATGGGTGCAGGCCGATATGGCCGCAGGCGCGGGACTGGACAACGCCGTGCATGACGTGGATGTGATCGTCAACGCCGCTACCAGTTCGGTGAAAAACGAACGCGCTGTCGATGTTGATGGAACGCGGCGTCTGCTCGAACTCAGCTCCCGCGCAAATGTCAGCCATTTTCTGCACGTCTCAATCACCGGCATCGACCAGATTCCAACGTTCCCGTACTACAAACTGAAACTTGAAGCGGAAGAAGTCCTCAAACAGGGTAACATGCCCTACTCGATCTTGCGCGCCAGCATGTTCCATTCGCTGATTGACCTGTTTTTGCAGATGTTCGCCAGAGTGCCGCTGGTGCTGCTCATGCCGAGCGATTTCCAAGTTCAGCCGATGGACACGGGGGAAGCGGCAGACGCCATCGTGCGCCAGATCGCAGCAGCGCCCGCTGGAATGCTGCCAGACATCACCGGGCCGCAGGTGCTCAACGCCGGAGAAGCAGCGAAACTCTGGCAGCAAGCACGACGAATGCGCCGCCCCATCATCCGCTTACCGTTACCCTTCGATTGGGCGAAGGGCTTCCGACAGGGGCGACAAGTTTCGCAGAACAAGGTCGGCAAAATCACATGGGCGGATTGGCTGCAACGTACCTATGGCGCGCCCAATCACGCTCAACTAACGCAAAAGGTGACACCATGAACACAGGTTTGAAGCTGGCTTTCATTCGCGGAGCGGTGGCCGTCGGCGGGTCATTCTACCTGCTGACCGGAATCGCGCTGCTGTTCGCGCCGCAGTGGTTCTTTGATAACGTCGGCACGTTCCCGCCGTTCAACCGTCACTACGCGGGCGATCTGGGTTCGTATCTGCTGCCGCTTGGAATCGTGCTGCTGCTGGCGGTTCGTCATCCGGCGCAGCATCGCTCGTTGATCGGCTTCGCGGCGGCGGGCACGTTCGTCCATGCGCTAAACCATGTTTATGAGGATATTCAACTCGGCTCGGCGTTTCCGGTATGGTTCGCAGCGACGATTCCGCTGCTGGTTTATGGATTGGTGCTGGCAGCGGCGTATGTGATTATGAAGCCGACTCTATTGGCGAAGCGATAATTCATACCTGTAGGGGCAGGTCTCAGACCTGCCCTACGGTTGCAATCTTGAGGAGAAATTAACCGCTAAAGACCACACTGCGGAAGGTTATCGACACGCGACGTTCACGCTCAAAGGTGAGGCCCTGATAGATGTCGGTCTTGCGCGCCGCGATACCATGCTTCCAGCGATAACGGGCCTCACTCTGGAAAGCAACGAGGCTGCACGATTCGAGCAGCACAGGCATCGAATCAGCGCCGCGTGAGAAGTTCATCACGCATGACGAACCCAAACTGATTGAGGCCACCACATCGCCAAAACACGGCTGACAGTCGATATGCGGGGAGATTCCCTGTCCGGGCTGGTATTCGTTGACGATGACTTGATCGGCGGGTTCGGGCATGAAACCGTCATCGCACAGGCGGCGGGCCAAACGCCACGCCCAATCGGGCAGCACACCAATATACGAGGTGATGGCCACAGCCCGCTTGCGATAGTCATAGCGGTAGCCGTAATGCTGAACGCGCCGTTGTAGATCAGTCATCCAAGGGGCAGCGTCGATTGACGCTAACAGCGTATCATGCTCTTTTTGAGTGATATAGTCGGGAATGTACCAAAGTCCTGAAATCTGCTCGTGGATCGTAGCTTGCTGCATGAACGCCCGCCCCTCTTTGACAACCGAACATGTGTTCCATTGTAGAACGTGTGTTCGACCCCGTCAAGCGAACGATCCCTTGAGTCTTCCGTAATTACTGCGATTTACTGGTGAGTGAATTCATTATTCAGTTGAGGATAAAAAGGTGTAGGGGCGGCTCGTGAGCCGCCCAAAATGTTGCGGCTATCTAGGCTTTCTGACGATACCAGTAACGATACTGCTCCTCAAAGCCAACACTGCTATACAACCTGACGGCGGGTTCATTCGTCGTGAACACTTGCAGATAAGCCGTATGAGCGCCGTTGGCTTTGCCCCACGCCAGCGCGTGCAGCATCAATTGGCGGCCCAGACCCTGACCGCGCAGCTTTTCTTCCACTGCAACATCGTACATACCGACGTAACCACGCTCAACTACTGCCAGCGCAACCGCAACGATAGCCTTCGAGTCGGGCTGGCGCAATGCAACGTAACCCGCTCTTGGCACAATGCTGTTGACGACCCGCCGCATCGCCTTCACATGCGGCGCGAACGGCGTATTCAAGCGGCCAAAGGCCCCCACCCATTCTTCCTGCGGTGTGGCCTCTATGGTGACATGCGGATAGGTTGGCTGCGGATCATAGTTGGCCAAATCCAGCGTCCGAACGCTGGTAGACGCATCCATCGCGTAATCGTGTTCGGTCAAAATCGCGTTCAGATTGCTAGGCTGCGCGGCGTCGGTCAGCTTGAACACCACCGGCAGGCCAGCAGCGCGATAGAGTTCCTCGCAGTAAGCGATCTTCTCATCAAGGGGCAGCGTACTCGGATACAACACCTGCACCGAATTGGCGCGGCGCGTATAGCCGTCGGCAAAACGCAAAATCCAGCCGTCATAGTACACGGTTCGCAGCGCGGGCAAAGCGTTGAACGATATTTCTTCGATGAAACGAATCATAGGCTCGGCACGCTCACTACGGCATCAATGATCTGCGCGGCCATTCCATATTGGTTGAACGGCGGGATGATATACGCGCCCTGCACCAACGGCTTAATCTGGATGAGCAGTTCGCTGGCGATGCGCGCCCCTTCTTGCTTGGCGGCTTCACCTTCGCCCGCGTTCTCGATGCGTTTGAGTATTGAATCGGGGATGGTAATGCCCGGTACTTCGTTATTCAAAAACAGCGCGTGTCGCAGCGTGACCAGCGGAATCACACCCATCAACACAGGCAGCGTTAGCGGCTTACCTTCGATTTCTTCATAGCGACGGTGGAAGCGCTCAATCGCCGCCGGATCGAACACTGCCTGACTGAGCGCGAAATCCGCGCCCGCTTCGAGCTTCTTTCGCAGCACGTCGATCTCGTGGTCAAGGTCATCCGCGCACATATTCAGCGCGCAGCCGATATTGAACGTCGTCGGCGTACCAATCGAGTTGCCTGCCTGATCGACACCTTCGTTCAAGCGCTCATTAATGAGGCGTATCAAGCCCGACGGCACAACGTCGTAGTTATCCATCGCGTCGGGATAATCACCGATGCGCGTCGGGTCGCCCATGCACACGAACAGGTTACGCAAATCGAGCGCGTGAGCCGCCAGCAAATCCCCCTGAACGCGCAGCAGATTGCGCCCGCGTGTGGGGAAATGCAGCACCGTTTCCATGCCGAGCCGCGTCTGCAAGATGTGGCACACGGCCCACGGACTCATCCGCATTTTAGCCGTTGGGCTGTCCGCGACGTTGATGACATCCGCGCCAGCGTCTCGCAATAGGCGCGCATCATCCAGCAGTTTACTCAACGAGAAACTTCGCGGCGGTGACATCTCCACGCTGATGACGAATTCCCCCTGTGCCAGCTTGCGCGCCAGATCCGTCGGACGAGCGGCAGTATCATCATGCTCGTGAGTGTGCGAGTGCAGCACTTGAATATCAGGCAGCGCGTGGTTGGGATCGTCCAGCACTTGGCGCATCGCGGCGATATGTGCCGGAGTCGTGCCGCAGCAGCCGCCGATGATGTTCGCGCCGAGCGCCTTGAACGTCAGCGCGTAATCCGCGAAATACTCCACCGATGCCGGGTACATCAAACGCCCGCCGTGCGCCTGCGGGAAGCCCGCGTTGGGCATGATCGAATACACGGCATCGGGCACGGCCTCGCGCATCACCTGTAACACACGCGCAAGCTGCGACGGGCCGTTGCTGCAATTCACGCCGATCACGTCCGCGCCCGCTTTGTGCAAATCGCGGGCAACTCGCGCAGGCTGATAG
>JACMMD010000020.1 GCA_014379235.1 Anaerolineae bacterium | reverse complement strand
TGAGCAATTCGACTAAGCGTTCAAGCTGTTCTTTATCCATCGCCGTTCCTCACTCTCAGAGCCAGTTTGTACGCCTGATAGATGAGCGGGTTGTAGACATGATCCCATGCGCCGGATGAGCGCACGACTTCGCCGCCCCAACCGCGCTTGAAACCGTACACGCCCCACAGCCCATCCGAGCGCGTTTCGAACTGCGCTTCAAGTTCGTCGGGCGTGGCATCAGGGATGCCCCATAGATCGTATTCGGTGCAGCCGCGAGCTTTCGCCCACTGGATGGCCTGCCACTGAACGCCGTAGGTTGCCATCAAATTGCGCTTGACATCCGATGATGCGCCGTAGAGATACCACGCCGTTTTGCCCGCCGCGAACACCATAATTCCGGCCAAGGGATCGCCTTCATGCTCTGCGAGAATGAGCGCGGCCTGCCCCGGCACGAACAGATCATAGGCGAGTTGATAGTACGCGGGTTCGTGGACGCCGAACTCGTTGCGGCTGCCTGTGGTTTGCATCATGCGCGTGAAGGTGTCCACGTCGGCGCGTGAGCCTTCATAATAACGAACGTCGTTTTTCTGGCTCTGGCGGATTTTGCGGCGCGTCCCTTGATTCATGCGCGCAAGAATCGCGTCGTCGCTGCCCGAAATGTCGATGACGATGGTGTTCGGCGGCTGAACGGTCTGCGGACTTGGCGCAAAGTTCCAGCGTGTAGGGTCAACGCTGAGGCATAGTCCCGGCTCCCACTTGAGGAAGGCCGCGCCATGTTTACGCGCTGTCCGGTGAACGGCTTCCCATAACGCGGGCCATTGACTGTCATCGGTGACATAGGGGCCCATTGCTAAATAACCCATCGTGCCAAGTCGAAAAGGCAGCCGCCGGAATAATAACTGCGCCCCCGCAATGATCGTGCCTTTCGCGTCGGTGACAGCGGCGCGGTCAACCTGCCAGCCATAAGCGCCTTTAAGGTCGCCCCACGCGGTGAGTTGCAGCGCATGGGCGCAGGGCTGCTCTAGCACGAAAGAATCCCAAGCGATGAGCTTATCAGCAGTCAGCATGTCAGCGATCAGCTTTCGGCAATCAGCAAAACGCAAACGGCATTATAGCAGAACGGATGGTCATGATTACAGCTTGCAAACTGAGCGTCGGTGGCTCTACGCAGTTGCTTGTTAATCGGTGTTCATATGTTAGAATGTCCCGAAGTGTGTGGGCGGGACGCGGTTAGAAATGAACAATAGGTTGCGGTGCGTCGTCGGCATGATATAATCGTGCCGTTTATCACAAACACCATAAAATTAGCGCTTAACGTCTGTAAAGTTGTGGTCTGCCAAGCGTTACACAGCATGTCACAGACACACAATAAAACGTAGTCATCGCTTGGGTTTTCGGGAGTACGCTCTGATGAACGTATTAAATGAATGGGCTTTTATCGGTGTCTTTCTGGCGATTTCGTGGATATTCCCCACGCTGCCAGTGGCGCTGGCGATGCTAGTCGCACCGAAAAAGGCCAACAGCATCAAGATCGAAACGTATGAGTGCGGCGTCGAAACCGTTGGCGATACGTGGGTGCAGTTCAAAGTTCAATACTATATCTACGGGCTGGTGTTTCTGGTGTTCGACGTGGAGTTGATCTTCCTGTTCCCGTGGGCGCTGGCCTATAACCAACTGGACTTTTTCGCGTTTGGCGCGGGCTTGCTGTTCATCTTCCTGCTGATCGACGCGCTGATTTATGCGTGGAAGAAAGACGCGCTGGAGTGGATTTAAGGGCAGGGTTTGTGGGAGACTTTTATGGACTGTATTAACAATCTTTCAGGGTGCTTAACCAGCGGTGGGCTAAACCCCGCGCTTTCGCAGTTCATCTCGATCTTGCTCGGCGTCGTGATGGTCACGCTGTTCCCGCTCATCATTGTGATCTTCCTGATCTGGGTGGAGCGCAAGATTGCGGCGCGTATTCAAGACCGCCTCGGCCCGAACCGCGTTGGCCCGTTCGGGCTGCTGCAATCCGTCGCGGATGCGGTCAAGCTCATCACCAAAGAAGATATTACGCCCATCGGCGCTGACCGCGTGGTGTATAACATCGCGCCGATTTTGTCGGTGGTGTCGGTGCTGCTGATCTGGGCCGTCATCCCGTTCACACCGCTGCACATCGGCGTCGATCTGGAAATCGGTGTACTGTACTTCCTCGCGGTGGCATCGCTGGCTACGCTTGGCATTATGATGGCGGGCTGGTCGAGCAACAATAAGTATGCGCTGCTCGGCGCGTTCCGCTCGGTGGCGCAGTTGGTGAGCTACGAAGTGCCGCTCGTCATGTCGCTGCTGGTGCCGATCATGCTGGCGGGCACGATGGGGATGCAGGACATCGTGAACGCGCAGCGCGGCATGTGGTACATCGTCAGCGCGCCGATCTCGGCGTTCCTGTTCTTCATCTCGGCCCAGGCTGAAACAGGCCGCGCTCCTTTCGACCTGATTGAAGCGGAATCGGAACTGGTCGCAGGCTTCAACATCGAATATTCGGGCATGAAATTCGGTCTGTTCTTCGCAGGCGAGTTTGTGCATGTGCTGACGAACGCGCTGCTGCTGGCGACGCTGTTCGCGGGCGGTTGGGTTGGCCCGTTTGTCGATCAAGTGCCGCTGCTCGGTATCGTCTACCTATCGATAAAAGCAACGGTGTTCTATCTGGCGTCGCTGCTGCTGCGTAATACGGTGCCGCGTGTGCGTATCGACCAGTTGATGAATTTCAACTGGAAGTTCCTCGTGCCCGTGTCGATTGCGAACCTCGTGGTGACGGCTTTCCTGCTCAAGCTGGTACAGACGTTTGGATTATCGCCCGCG
>JACMMD010000251.1 GCA_014379235.1 Anaerolineae bacterium | reverse complement strand
TGGTGGGAAAGTTGGTTCTGGCTGATCGGCGGCGCGATAGCGGAGTTCGCGTTAGTCGCCTCGACGCTGACCGACCCCGAAGCGTCACAGGCGGCCATCTCACGCGAGATTGAGAACAAGTACGATCTTGGGGAGATTCACAATCCGGTATCGCGCCAGCGTTTGCAAAGCGCGCTCGAATACCGCCGCAATATGCTCAAGCTCGTCGGACGGCATGATGGGGCGATGCGCCTTAGCTTGCAGCAAACTGTGTCGGACATCAACGACTGGATCGGACATATGTACGAACTGGCACAGCACATCGATGCCTTCGAGGGTAATCAACTGGTGGAGCGTGACCGCCGCGCTGTGCCGCAGCAGTTGGATAAAGCGCAGCAGCGCCTCGCCCGTGAAAATGACCCCGCCGTGCGCCGTGAACTTGAGAACCAGATTCAGCAGTTGCAGCAGCAGTTGACCAACCTCGAAGCGACGGTCAACAGCGTGAAGCGCGCCGAAATCCAACTCGAAAGTACGCTGTCGTCGCTCGGCACGGTTTACGCACAGATGTCGCTGTTGGGTACAAAAGAAGTGGATAGTTCGCGGGCGCAGCGCCTACGTCTGGAAATTCAAGACGAAGTGAACAGTCTGCAAGACACTATCGCCGCGATGGACGAAGTGCAGTCGCAGCGCCTTCAAATTCGCTAGAGCGCCCGCTACTGTGATGAGTCCGTGTGGTTTAGCGCGAAGAGCGACTGCGTGCCCGCACCGTGTTCGACGTGCCGTTTGAAGCGCTCGTCGCGCTAGAGTTTGACTCGGACACGACGGATGTTGGCTCACCACGTTCAGCCGCCGCGTTCGCGTTAGCCCAATCCAGCGCAGCCCGATGCTCCGCCACCACAAAATCCGGCGCAATGGATTCGAAGAAGCGCATCCCCGCCGCCACAATCGCAAAGTCATCGACCAAGCCGATTACAGGCAGCAAATCCGTCAAGAAATCCAACGGTGACACCACATAAACCAGCGTAGCCAGCGGAACCGCTTTTGCCCAGATGGGCACACGCGGGTCACGCAGCAGCCGCCATGTCAGGCGAAACTGATCGAAAATCGGTTGAAGCATCGCGCCGCGCCGTCTCCAATTCATCAAAGCCGCAATCATCGAAACCATGTTTTATCCTCTTTATTGCCATATACGAAAGCGCGTTGGAGTGGTTGCGCCTCGTGCAAGTTTTAGTATATCGCCCGAATATTAGTTTAGCATAATAAGCTGATGTGTTTCAACCAAAACGGGCGCTATCAGTGATTCGTCGCATCGCGGCTTTTGTTCAATATCTTGATACCACACCAGTCCAAGCATCTATATCGCATCGCTGTCGCTATTCGCCGCTTACGCTATACTTCACGGATAGGTATTCAGGGCTGAACGATATGCCACGACGATTAGCCATTTTATGCGCCGTGCTGTTTTTAGTGGCGCTGTTCTCGACAACTACCGCACAGGACGCGCTTAATTTGCCCGCCGATTTGTACGTGCTACTCAACGAGGGCCACGTCGAGCGCTACGGCACAGGCGCAATGGGTGTTCGCACGGTCACTCCCGAAGACGAGTTCGTGCTGGATTTCGGCGTCGCGCCTGATGGCAATTGGCTGGCTTACCGCACTCAGGAAGCGCTGTTTATAACCGATCTGCATTCGGGTTACAGCACCGCGCTCGATACTGACGCCGATTTCCCGGCCACACGCGGCGAAGGCGATACGGTGGCGTGGTCGCCGCA
>JACMMD010000250.1 GCA_014379235.1 Anaerolineae bacterium | reverse complement strand
CGCGTTGCATTGATGACGTTCAGCGACGGTGTAGAACTGCGTGTCCCGCTCGAGGTGGTGGAAACCAATCGCAATCAGGTCTACTCACATATCCAGAGCCTCAGAGCCGGAGGCGGCACGTCGCTTTTTGCAGCATTGCAACAAGCCGTCGATTTTATGAACCAGCAAACTGACGAAGATCGTATCCGTTCAGTCGTGCTGTTGAGTGACGGCGCAGATACTGGTGATGGCAGCGTGAGCCTCAATCAGGTCATCCAAACGATTAACGCCAGCCGGGATGAGTTGAATCCGGTAATCGTCATCCCGGTGGCCTACGGCTCAGACGCGGATGTTAACACGCTAACAGGTATTGCCCGCGCCAGCGCCACCCGCGTTCAATCCGGCGACCCTGAGAACATCCTCAGCGTACTGCAAATCATCAGCAGCTACTTCTAGTCTTGACTTGTAGGGGCGACCTAGTGGGTCGCCCCTACCATATATCACTAACCTCTTATTGCCTTCTAGCCCTCGCATTGTATAATCCGAATCAGAAACCATACCCTTTGCACAGAGCAAACCGACAGCGATGGCAATCAGCAGGCGATAGGCACATTGGAAAAGCAGCGCGTTCAACAGCCGCAAGAGCGGCAGCAACCAGCCCAAGCACCCCTTTCACCAAACTTGTACACGGAAGAATATTTCCGTACTGCGTGTGAGGGCTACGACGAATTCAACAACAGCGAAGGCGAACACCTCTCGCGGCGGCTGTCGGCGGCCTTTAAGCTGGCCGAAATACGCCCCGACATGATGGTTCTCGATGTCGGCTGTGGTCGCGGCGAGATTTTGCGCCACTGCGCCCAACTCGGCGCGGATGCCTACGGCATCGACTATGCCCCTGTGGCTGTGCAAATGTCGCAGCAGGTTATCGACACAACTGGCAGCGCTCCCGGCAAAACGGGCGTGGCGTTGGCCGATGCGAAACAGCTTCCTTTCCAGACGGGCATGTTTGACCGTGTGCTGATGTTTGACGTGGTGGAGCATTTGCACCCGTGGGAACTGCACACCGCCATGCTCGAAGTTCACCGCGTACTCAAACCCGATGGCCGCTTCATCGTCCATACCGCGCCCAACGTGTGGTATGACCGCTACGCCTACCCGATGGTGCGCGCCGTGCGTACCCTGATGGGACAGGGCGAACGCTACCCGCGAGACCCGCGCCAATTCGGAGTTGCCGTCAACCAGCATGTTCATGTCAATGAACAGTCGATGTTGAGCATGGCCCAAGCGCTCAAACGAGCGGGGTTCAGCAGCAAAGTGTGGCTCGATAGTCCGCCGCAGCGCCGCACCGAAAACGTGATTATGGCCGGGCTGCGTTCGCTGGCGTTCGGCGTACCGCCGTTTCGCTGGTTCTTCGAGCGCGAAGTGTTCGCGGTAGCGGCTAAGGCCTAGCCTATGCGCGATAAACGCCCTGTCGATGAACTTTCTATCGAGGAGCTTGAGCGCGTTCTCGCCATCAAAAAGCGCGAGGAACGTCAGCAGCGAATCGAAAAGATGCGTCGTTCTGGTCGGATCGTAGACAACGATGTGGCTGAACCTTCGCAATATGCAGCAGCACTTCCACCAACACCGCTGCATGTCCCCGCTCCTGTCGCTGTCCAGAACCCACCCACGCAGCAGCGCGAAACAGCATCCGCTCGATCTGCGGCGCGTATCAGTGGCGAGGATGATCTCGCGCATCCGTATTTCGAGGATGATGGTTCTGGTGGTGCAGCGCTGAACGTCCACGCGACGGCGAAAACAACAGCCGCCGCGCAAAACCAATCGCGCTTCTGGAAACACATGGTCAATCGTTCGCTGCTGATGGTCGAAGTCGCCGCCGTCGCCGGATTGTTGTTCATTGGCTACAGCCTGATTCAAGCCGTAGACGTGCTGGATCGTGAAACCGCCGCCGCACAGCAGCTTGCCGAAGAACAACGGCGCGCAGGTATCCCGACCATCGCAGCGACGCCTGTGCTACAACTGGACGAGATTGTGCTGCCCGGTGGTCACACACCGCCCACGTCAGCAGGCGGCGCGCAGTTCAACTTTGCTGAAATTCCGTCTCACCTGCTGCCCGTCGTACAATCGCAGTTGGCGCAGCCCGTCATCAATCGGCCCGCGCCAACCGTAGAAACCGCACTGTTCCTGATTATTCCGCAGCTCAACCTGAACCAATCCATTGTGCAAGGCGTCGATTGGGAAGCGCTCAAGCAGGGCGTCGGGCAGTTGCAGAACGGCGTCAACCCCGGCGACGATGTGGGTAACGTTGTCCTATCGGCCCACAACGACATTTACGGCGAGTTGTTCCGCTACCTTGACCGCCTCGAACCCGGCGATCAGTTCCAGCTTCAGACGCAGACACAGATTTATACGTACACCGTCACGGGCCGCGACATCGTTGCGCCGACGGATACGCATGTGATGGCCAGCCGCGGCAACGCCTCGATCACGCTGATTTCATGCTATCCCTATCAAGTTGATACCCAGCGTATCGTAGTATTTGCAGACCGGGCGGCCTTATAATTGCCGGATTGTGGAACGCGATGTTCAGTACAATCATAATGATTTTCATGGACAGACAGTGGGTTAAACCCACTGTCTCAACTACAAAATTCCATGTCGTAAACAGCGAGGCTAAGGAATACCAATCGTGTCAAAACGTAAACGTAAGAGCGGTACGCCGAATTTACCAATGGAAACGTTGGAACGCGCCCGACTGCAAGCACAGCAAGCCCGCGAAGAGGCCGGGTTGGATTCGGACATTGACGAAGATGAGCCGGTAGCCGACGAGGAAGACGCGGCCCCAGCCTCAGTAGTTCTAATAGGGCATCCAGCCGTCGAAAACCGCCTGCGCCGCGAGGAGCGCGACGAACGCCGCCGCTCCCGCCGAACCCCCGCCAGCGCATCCACTCGTCAGGTCGAGCCGCGACAGTTCAGCAAGCGCAAGAGCAGCGCAGATTCAGGCTATGTGTCCAACATGCTCCTGCACCCGACAAAGTTTGTCAGCGAGGCCGAACTGCACCAAGATTACGGCTATGTGATAGCCGATCTTCGCAGCATGTTTTTGTTGGCGACGGCGCTGGTGGTCATGCTGATCGCCCTAGCGTTCATCCTCTAGACAAAGTTGTCTGCGCCCTTGACGGCCCGAAGTAGTAATCACCGTTCGGAAAGAGCAACACCGGAATGGACATCGACTGGGGCGAAATCCCCTACTTCGCCGGATTAGATTTGCGGGCGTTCCAACGAGTGGAGAACGAGTCGCGCCGCCATCACTATCAGGCCGGCGCGACCATTTTCGCAGAGGGCGAAGCCTGTGCGGGTTTTCACGTCGTCCTTGATGGACTCGTGCGGATTTATCGCCTGAACCCTGAAGGTCGCCTGCACACGCTGAACCTGCTACGTCCCCTTTCGACATTCAACGAAGTGGCGGCGGTGGATGGCGGGCCAAACCCGTTCAACGCCGCTGCTATCACCAACGTCGAAACGCTGTCGATCCCTCACGAACGCCTGCTGCGGCTGATGGCCAGTGAACCCGCGCTGTTGAGCAACTACGTACAATCGTTAGCCCATCTCAACCGCGACTATATCGAACGTCTCGAAGACATGACCTTCCGCACGATTCCTTCGCGCCTTGCGAAACTGTTTCTGCACGAAACCGCCTACGCCGACCAGATTTCCGAAACGCCGACGCATCTCACGCAAGAAGACATCGCCTCGATTCTGGGCACAACCCGCGAAGTCGTCGGGCGGGCGCTGCGTGGATTGTTGAACGCTGGCCTGCTGCGAAAGAAGGGGCGCAACGTCTACGTGGCCAACCGCACCGGACTGGAACGCCTTGCAGAAGTCAACGAAATGCCAGAGCCGATTGATAAAAAAGAACGCGCATTGTAGGGGCACGATGGCATCGTGCCCATAAGCATCAACTTAAGCGGTTTGCTGCTTGCCGCCAGAGGTTTAAACCTCTGGCTACTGAAAAACCAAGCCCACTAAAGGGGCTACTAAGCCATTTCCAAGCCGTATTTTGAGCGCCTTTAGTGCGCTTTCTTCCACTCAGCCGCACGGCTTTAGCCTGCGGCGACCTTAACTTGATGTACATGGGCAGGTCTCAGACCTGCCCCTACGGGTCACACAGAATCATGTCATTCTTAACTGTATTCTGCATGAGTATCGACTGCTG
>JACMMD010000249.1 GCA_014379235.1 Anaerolineae bacterium | reverse complement strand
ATAAGCACTTCCTGATGGTCGGCGGTGAGCATTCGCAGCGCGTGGTGTACACGGTCAAGGTCGAAGGCGTCACCCAAGATGTTTTCGGGATTGGTTTCTGAGGGAGCAGGCATCCATTCCTCCACGTCGGTTAGGGGCAGTTGAATCACGCTGCCGTATGTGCGGGCGATTTCGTGGCGAGCCACGCGAAACAGCCAGCCGCGCAGGTTGAGGCGCGGCGCGCTGCGTTTGCCCGCCGATTCCAGCAGCCGGACGAAAACTTCGCTTACAATGTCTTGCGCCAAGTGGCTGTCGCCCGTTTTCAGGCGGGCGTATTGATACAGGGGTGGGAAATAGCGCTCATAGGCGGCGATGACGGCCTGTTCATCGCCGCGCTGCAATTGCAGCAGCAGCCTATCGTCGGTGGTGATGTCTGGCAGCACGATCAAGAACATAGTTCCCCCGCTCCTGCAAAGTGGTGCAGTTTGTACGTACATTTATAAAGAGCAGATTCGATGGCAAAAGGTTGCGGTGAGTTTTCCAATTGTGCCCTGTATAGGCAAGGCGCAAATTTCCCCTCTTGACCCTCACGTTACGTGATAGTGTAGATTAGCTTCTGCATGACTACGCAGGAGAAAAAAAATCATGAACTTCAAGATCATCGATACACAGAACATATATCAAAAGCTGTTGACTGCGCCGGACGCAGAGACGCGCAAAACGATCTTTCGGGAAGAATTGACCGCGCCCTATGAACCGCTGGTCAAAATTTTCGGCGGCCCGAATAGCGATGTGCTGTCCATGTTCGCCATGTGGGGCATGAATGTCGAGCATTTCGATGACCCCGAAAAGCGCGAACGGATTGTTTCGGCGTTGGACAAGCTGGCTGAGTTCAGCGCGTGGGACAAAACGGCGCAAACTCTCCGCGATGTTGAGGCGGCGTTCACGCCGTATATGGATCGTCTATCGCTCGGGCCCATCAATGTCGGGCTGTTCTGGGGCGATCTGAGTGTAGGGCCGGCCAATCGCGGCTATACGGGTTTCGGCGGCGCTCCCGGCTACGTAATGGTGGTCTACGACACGCCGAACGACTACAACCTCTACCGCTTGCAGGGGACAACAGCCCACGAAATGCTGCACAACATCCATTTCACGGTGTTTCCGTTCAGCCCGTTTACGACGACAGTGGGCGAGTATGCCATCGCGGAAGGACTGGCGGAGTCGTTCGCGGCGGAACTCTATGGCGAGGATGTGGTCGGCTACTATGTGACCGATTTCGACGATGCTGAACTGGAAACGGCCAAGCGTTTGATCGGTGCGGCGCTCGATGTGACGGGCTTCAACGAGATTCGCGGCTACATCTTCGGTGATGCGGGCGCGGACTATATGAACATGCCGAAAACGGGTATTCCGCCTTACGCGGGCTACGCTGTTGGCTATCGTATTGTGCAGCAGTACCTCAAACGCACAGGGCAGAAAGTCACGGATGCTATCTTCGTTCCGGCGAAAGACATCATCGCGGAGTCGGGGTTTTTCGAGTAGCCACGTCTGTAAGGGCACGGCATGCCGTGCCCCTACACATTCCCGATAGAATCACAAAACGCTTTCGCCAATCGTCTTCTTTTATGTAACGTGAACATTTAAGGAGATGAACGATGGAAACCCAACAATCAAAAACCAACAGCGACGTAGTGGTTGTCGGCGGCGGCTTGGCCGGTTTAACCGCCGCTACGTATCTCGCCCGTGCAGGTGTCGGCGTGACGCTTTACGAAAAAGCAGCGACGTTCGGTGGGCGCTCCGCAACGACCAACCATGACGGCTATCAACTCAATCGAGGCATTCACGCGCTGTACTGCGGCGGCGCAGCCGAGCGCGTCCTGCGCGAACTGAATATCCCCTACGCCGGCCACAGACCTGATACGAAGCGCACTTTCGCGCTGCGGCACGGCAAGCTGTCTCTCGCGCCGATAAATGCAATGTCGCTGCTGCGAACTGATTTACTCAGCTTTGCCGATAAGCTGGAACTGATGCGCGCTCTAAGCTCGATACCCAAGCTGGACGCTCACGCGCTGCGGCATATGAGCGTACAAGAGTGGATTAACAGCATCGTTCAGCGGCCCGCTGTGCGCGAGTTTCTGGTGGCCAACGCGATCACGCTGGTATACAGCGCCGCGCTCGATGTGGTCAGCGCGGAACTGTTCGTCAGCAAATTGCAGCTTGCGCTCAACCATCCGATTCTGTATATCGACGGCGGCTGGCAAACCTTTGTCAATGGCTTACGGGACGCAGCAAAACAGGCGGGCGCGCATATCGTCAGCGGGGCGCGGGTCGAGTCCGTTGACTACCGCGACGGGCGGGCGGTGGGCGTTCGCTTGCGTGATGGTGGCATGGTTCAAGCATCGGCGGTTATCATGACCGGAAAGCCTGATGATGTAGTTAAGCTGGTTGATGGTGGCAGCTATTTGCCGCTGCGCCAGATCGTAGCCGGTTTAATCGCGCCGCAGGTCGCCTGTCTCGACGTGGCCTTGAGCCGCCTGCCTGACCCGCGTTTTCCCGTCGTACAGGATTTAGCGGGCGGACGTTTCATGTCCGCGCAGTCGGTTTACTCGAACGTTGCACCGCAGGGCGGGGCGATCATCTACAGTGTCAAGTTTCTTGATCCGCGCAAGGACAGCGATCCCAAAGCCAAGCTGATCGTCGATACCCGAAACGCGCTTGCCAAGTTCAACTCCGAGAAAATTGTTACCTTGTGATGTACCTGGGCGGGAAGTACTCCCGCCCTCAGCTCAAACCTTGAACCTTTAGAATAACTGCAGCGCACTTACGGGGTAAGTGTGCAGCTATGTAGGAGCTTAATAAGAACCCGCGATGATCCGACTGT
>JACMMD010000248.1 GCA_014379235.1 Anaerolineae bacterium | reverse complement strand
CTGTATCGCATGAAGCTGCTGCTGCCCTATCAACAGGGTGAACTCGTGTCGCTGCTGCATGAGGCGGCAGTGGTTGAAGGTCAAGAGCATACCGAAAACGGTGTCGTGTTGACGGTAAGGCTTCCAGCGTCAATGGCAGAACGGTTCAGCAGCTATCGCGTAGTGGAATAAAATTATGTTCAAGCGTATCGACCAATCTCTTACCCTTGCGCGCTTGATTGAGCGGCTGTCCACTCTGTTAGCAAAACAGCGTGGTCTGCCGGTTGTGATTGGTATATTGCTGGTTATCGTAAGCTTCATCATTCAGTTGATCGAAGCCTATACAGAGTCGCGTTTGCTTGAACTCATTGGCATAATCACCCTCAACGTTGGTATCCTCACCGCGTTGATTGGCCTTTTAATGGCGGAACCACTCGGTAAATAGTCTCCAGCATGATTGAATTTCGCGTTCTCACTGACATGTCAGACCTGAATCAAATCGTCGATCTCGAACTAGCGATTTGGAATCTCGCCCCGCGTGATGCTGTTCCGGCAGCGGTAATGCACCCCATGGCCATGAACGGCGGTGCTGTCATCGCGGCAGTTGACCCCGACATCGATCACATGATCGGCATGGCATTGGCCTTCCCGGTGCGACAGACCGAATGGATGCTCTGGTCGCACATGACCGGCGTTCATCCCAACTATCAAAATCGCGGCATCGGTTTCGCGCTCAAGCAAGAGCAGCGACGCTGGGCTTTAGCTAACGGCTACAATGCGATTCATTGGACATATGACCCTCTGCAACGCGGCAATGCCAATTTCAATCTGCGTATTCTCGGCGCAGTCACCAATACCTACCATGTCGATTTTTATGGGGTGATGACCGACAGCATTAACGCCGGACTACCATCTGATCGTGTAGAGATTGCATGGAATTTGCGCGATGAACGTGTCGAGCGGTTAGCGAACGCTCAAGAACCCGAAGCACTGGATACATCCGACGAATGGTTCTTATTGTGTCGAGGGGCGAACGGTGAGCCAATATCGACTAAATTCCAGACTGTGCTCACTACCACGCTCTCAATTGAGATCCCTTACGATCTCGCGGCTCTGAAAAAGTCTGACGCGGACTTAGCCTATCGCTGGCGTATCGCCTTACGCGAGACTTTTCAAACAGCCTTCGCACATGGTTATGTGGCTGACGATTTCGTGGTATCAAGTGGGCGTTCTTGGTACAGCTTGCATCGCTTAGTCTAAAATCTACAATTAGATTGTTTCAATTTTAGTTCCAGTGACATGCTATAATATGCGCCAGATGTGCTACTTTATTAACTTTACAAGGCTGGAGGAAACTAAAATGCTTCGACGTACCTATTTGTTTTTGCTGCTGATATTTGCGCTGTTGTCGATAACTGTCGCTTACGCTCAGGATGGCGATTTGCCAGATTTGGAAGGGCGTACTGTCGTCGTAGCGATGGAAAACGCTTATCTTCCATTCCAGTTTATACATCCGACAACCAATGAGCCTGTCGGCTATGAGTATGAACTCATCAATGAGCTTTGCGTTCGCCTGAACTGTGTGCCGGAATTTCAAGAAACCGCGTGGGAAGGCATGATTATTGCCGTCTCAGACGGTCAGTTTGATATGGCTGTAGATGGCATTACCATCACTGCCGAGCGTGACGAAATCGTAGATTTCTCGGACAGCTATATTCAGTTGTCACAGGTCGTTCTCGTGCGTGGTGACGAGGAACGTTTCGCCAGTGCTGAGGAGCTAGCTGCTGATGAAACCTTGCTCGTTGGTACACAGCCTGCGACCACCAACTACGACACCGCCGTTAATGTCGTTGGCGAAGCGCGTATCAGTGCCTACGAAACCTTTGGCGTTACCATTCAGGCGCTTCTCGCGGGCGACGTGGATGCTGTAATTGTGGATAACGTTGCGGGTCTCTCCTATATCGGCGCAAACCCTGAAGGCGCGTTGAAAATCGTTGGCGATCCGCTGACATCTGAGGAGCTTGGCGCGGTTTTCCCGAACGACTCCGATCTAGTCGAACCCGTGAATGCGGCGTTGGACTCTATGCGTGAAGATGGATCGCTGGAGGCGTTGTTCCAGAAGTGGTTTATCGACTTCGACGGTAATGATCCTGCCGATCTCGAAGCGATTCTTGAAACCGAAGCCCCTGTCGAAGCGATGGATTTGCCGGACTTGGGCGGGCGTGAAATCACAATCGCTGTCGAGAATGCCTACCTACCTTTCAACTATCTCGACCCTGAAACTGGCGAAGGTATTGGCTGGGACTATGATGCGTTTGCGATCATTTGCGAGCGCCTGAATTGCGAACCTGTATTTGTTGAGTCGGCATGGGAAGGCATGATTATCGCGGTAGCCGACGGCCAGTTCGACATGGGTGCAGATGGCATTACGATCACTGAAGAGCGCGAGGAGATTATCGACTTCTCGGATGGCTATATTCAATTGGCGCAGGTTATTCTCACCCGTGCCGATGAAGATCGTTTTAGCAGCGTAGAAGAACTCGCTGCCGACCCGGCTTTGCTCGTTGGCTCACAGCCAGCAACCACTAACTATGAGACGGCTGTCGAAGTAGTTGGTGAAGACCGAATTTCGGCGTATGAGACCTTTCCTGTCGCTGTACAGGCACTGTTAGCGGGTGATGTTGACGCTGTGATTTTGGACAACGTGGCCGGAATGGGCTATATGGGTGCTAACGATGGTCAGTTGAAGGTCGTCGGCGATCCACTGACATCGGAAGAACTCGGTTTTATCTTCCCAACGGGTTCTGAATTGGTCGAGCCAATCAACATGGCACTGGCAAGTATGGAAGCTGATGGCACGTTGGATGATCTATTCCAGAAGTGGTTTGTCGAATTTGACAGCACTCAGTTTGACCAGTAAGACTCCGCCGTTCGCTGGCTGAATTTCGTAATAAAGTGTACGGCAGATATAATCCAATCGCCGTACACTTTTTGTTTCATCAGAGGGGATGCCGTCCAATGGGATTGCCAAACGATGTGATGCCAAAAACGGAGCTAAGAACCGATCAGCCGACTACCGGACGTATCGCCTACGCAATGATCCAAACGGTACCTTGGTGGTTGGTCGCGCTGTTAATTCTGGGGCTGTGGGTTGCCTACTTAGTAACAACAAATACCACGTATGGCGAAATATTTGCAACTTTGCGTGAAGGTGCTGTCACTACCCTGCGCGTGAGTTTTTTCGCGTATGTATTTGCGATGATTATTGGCTTGTCGGTTGGTTTGGCACGTGTAAACCCTCCTAGCGCAAAGAGTGGTTTTGGCAAACTCGTTGTCTATAATGTGGCGACGCTTTACTTAGAGGTACTGCGCGGTCTGCCTATATTGGTGGTCTTACTTATTATTGCCTTTGTTGCTGTACCTTCTCTCATAGACACGTTAACTTCGCTTGGCTTTACAATTACTGTCCGCGATGTGAGTATCGAGTTACGGGCTATCATTGCGCTCTCGTTGGCGTATGGTGCATTTCTTTCGGAGATTTTTCGTGCAGGCATTCAGTCGATTGAGCGGGGGCAATTAGAGGCCGGACGTTCGCTCGGTATGACTTACATTCAAGTGATGCAGCTTATTATATTGCCCCAAGCTATTCGCCGTATTCTCCCGCCGCTCGGCAACGACTTTATCTCGATGATTAAAGATTCCGCGCTGGTTGCCATTCTCGCGGTGCGTGACATCACTCAACTAGCCAAACTATCGTCGGGACAATCGTTCCTTTATCTAGAAACCTATCTGTTAGCAGCCATGATCTATCTATCAATGACGGTGATGGGTTCGCTGTTGGTGCGCTGGATAGAATATCGACTGCGTATAGAACAGCGCTAAAACACCGTCTTTTTAGCGCTGTTCTGCCACTCTAGAGAGTTAGGTTGTTGCGGGTTCACCGACTTGCGCCCAGTAAATGTCCGGGCTGAACATCGTGTGGACGAACAGCCGCATATCTGGCGAAAGGGTTAACCCGGCCAGAGGTGCCGCGAGTTCAGTGTAGAGTACGATTTCAACCTGATCGTTGGTGCAACCACCGTTTTCGCGGCACGTCGCGGGGTTAACCCGTCCCACAACTCCGCGTGTCCCCAGTGAATATGCAACGTAAAGATACCCATCAGTGCCTAACGCTAATCCTGTTGGATTCTGTAGCCCTGTAATGAGTGAATAGTTCGCATCTGTTGATTCTGCATCAACTGGGGTTGGGCTGCTAAGAGCGCTTAGATTAAACCACTCGACTGCTCGCCGTGCGCTTCCGTTGTTAGCAACGTAAACATATTCACCATCCACGGCGATCCCAGTTGGTGAGCGCATATTGCTGATTGCTTCACGCATACCGCCAGTGCGGGTGATGGATACTACGTTATCACCTGTGATGTTGCTCACGACAAAGCTGTTATCGTCGATTCTTCCGATTCCCCATGGCCCTTGTAAACCCTGAGAAATGGTTTCTACTCCTGACCGCGTTACGCGAACGAATGTATTGCTCTGAAAATCTGGTGCCCAGATGACTAGACCGCCGTTTGCGTCTTGCTCAGGATATAGGGCGTGCATATTCCGTACACCATAGATGTATGTAACAGATGCGCCAGTCCGATCATCGAGTTCGTAGACGGTATAGTCACCATTGCAAGCGGTGTATAGTCTGTTATTGAACCATGCGAGACCGTTAGGCCGCTGAACGTTTCCAGTGAGGATATTGAGATCTGCTTGTGTAAGCGGTTCGGTTAGTGCTGTGGAAGAACTAGCCTCGGTTGTTACCTGCGCTGTAGGCTCGATGGCTTGAACTACAGTCGTTGGGGTGGCGGTTTTTGGAGGGGCGAAGGTAGGAGTGGGGGTGGTGTCTTCTTGTGCCCAGCCTGTTGTAATGTTTGGGATCACGGCTATGACTAGAAGGACGATTACTGCTGACATAAACGTCCGCATTGTTGTTCCTTTATGACTATACGAAACTCTTCTCTGACGGAATTTCAGTTGTTGCGGGCAGCGAGATGAATACGGTTGTACCTGTGCCTTCTGCGCTTTCCAACCATACCTTGCCGCGGTGGTTCTCGACAATCGTCTTGACAAGGCTTAGACCAAGACCGGAGCCGCTAACATGTTCTGCTCCTTTTTGCCTACCACGAAAAAAGCGCTCAAACACCTGCGATTGTAGCGCTTCAGGAATACCTATTCCCGTATCGCTAACTTGGAAGACCACGTTTCCATTTTCACTCGCCGCTTCGATTGTCACCTTGCCGCCGCGTGGCGTAAATTTTATGGCGTTTTCGACAAGGTTTACCAAAGCCCGCTCAAACTGTTTGGGATCGCCGAGGAAATAGACTGCGTTTTCCTCAACTTTAGTCTCCAGCGCGATTCCCTGATCGCCTGCAAGCTGCCGAAGTTCGTCAATTGTAGCGGTAACAATTCGAGATGGGTAGCATAATTCCGCCGCTGGAGTCCCCGCCTTAATCCGCTCAAGGTCAAGTACGCCCCCAATGATGCGATTCATGCGCTCTAACTGCTTTTCAATCTGCATGACTGACTGCTGAATTTCCGGGTCAGCTACATCGGCCAAATCCTCCGCCAGAAGTTCGAGGTTTGCCAGCGCGATTTGCAGCGGGTTCTTGAGATCGTGGCTGGCCATCCGTACCATCTCACTCTTGATGCGGTCGAGTTCCTTTAGCTGGGTGACATCATTCAAAACCGCAACCCAGCCCTCGACACGTGGCTTTCCTAGCGGTGCAAGATGGCATAGATACACTTTTTCGTCAAGTGATACCTCATAGATATGTGCTCGCTTACGCCGTAAATCGCGGATTGCAGCACGAAAATCTTCGGGAAATACGAATGCGGGCAGCGCTGTCGTAATCGGCCCATCAGTCGGAATAGCGTTGAGATCAAACAGTTTACGAGCCGCTGTGTTTGCGAATATCAGCCTGAACTGACGATCAACCGCCACAACCGGATTTTCCGTGCTGATGAGCAGCGTTTCCAGTTGACCATGCGCCGCCTCAACTTGCGATGTCAGTTCACGCTGTTCAGTAAACAATCGTCCGTGAGCGATAGCCACCGCAGCCTGTGACCCAAGCAGTTCAAGCAGATGAACATCTTCGCGGCTAAACAATCTCCCCTGCCGTGCCGCGATCACCATCAAAACGCCAATTGCAATGCCGCCGTAAATCAGCGGCACACAGATCACTGAGCCGAACGTTTCGGTGGATAACGGCAGATCAGGCATTCCGCTCCAATCACGCGCATAGTTATCGACGTGTATGGATCGGTGTGTCTTTGCGACAGTTCCGGCCACTCCCTCCCCGATCTCTAAGTGTGAGTGAACAAATTGTGCGGGTAGATTGTAGACCGTCGCTAATTCAAGTTCAGTGTTTTGGCTATCCGTTAGGAATATTCCGGCGGCATCTGCCCCCAACCAACCCACGGCCTGTGTCGCAATCTCGTTGAGAACCATATCACTGGCAAGTTGGCTAGTGATCGCAAGGCTGACGCGGTGCATGGCCTCAACTTGCGAGACACGTTCCGCTAACGGTGTGATGATCTCCAATCGCAAAATGGCGAAGCTGATAATCAAAGCCGCGAACGAACTAACGTTGATAGATAACGGTAAAGCGCGTAGTTCCGGGTTCAAGAACGCAAGGCTTTGCCCGACGACGAACAGCATCAACCCGAACCGTAACCCACGTGAGCGAACTTTTCGCCTGTACTGCCACAGCAAATAAAGAGTTACGCTGTCAAACGCGAAATATAATGCGACAGACGATGGCTGGAAACGATACCTGAGCGTCCCTTCTGCCGCTGCTGCTGATAAATCGGGTGCGTTGTTGACTATGAGAAATAGCTGAAAGCCAAGTACCAGCAGCAGTCCGCTAAACGCCAACAGCCGGAACCGCCGCGTATTTGCCCCAACCAGTACCGCCGTCAGCGCATAAACCGCGATGCTCGAACCCGTAAAACCGAGTTCCATCATGCCAACTGCAAAACCGACCAATTCAGATTGCGGGTCAATCAGCGAGACCGTTTGCACCAGCAGTGCCCCGGCATTCCACACTGTGACCAGAAACAAAAACACCGCAAAAAACTGGTTGATTTCTTTGCGGGTATCTTGCCACAGGACGATGAGCAAGAAGCCGAGCGCCAGCGCCAGCGTCAGACCATTCGCCAGCAGCGTAAGCGTGTCAATGACTGACATGGCCTGCTCAATCCTTCGCTGCTATAGTTTACTTAAGTCGATTTTGGGATGATCGGAGCTTGTTTCTCAAAACGGTAGCCCACACGATGTTCTGTGAGGATATAGATTGGGTGTGCGGGATCAGGCTCAACCTTGCGCCGTAGCTGGCTAATATACACTCGCGGATAGTATACGTCATCGATATACTCCCGCCCCCACACCTGTTCCAGTAAATCGCGCTGAGGGACGACACGTCCTGAATTTTCCATCAAAACAGCCAACAGCTTGAATTCCGTCGGCGTCAAATGGATTTTGCGACCACTGACGTAAACGTGCCGCCGATGGAGATCGACGCTCAAATAACCGTCGTTATAACCCTGCTCGGCTTCCGTCGTAGTGATCTGCGCCCGCCGCAGCAGCGCTTGAACACGCGCTACGAACTCATTTAGTCGGACGGGTTTAACGAGGTATTCATCCGCGCCAGCGCTCAAGCCCTCAATGATATCTTCTTCTGTGACGGCCTGCGCCGAGAGCATCATGATCGGGGTATCTGCAACTTCGCGGATACGGCGGCACACGGTCAGCCCGTTCATTTCGCCGGGCATAATGATGTCCAATATAACCACATCGGGCCGTTCAGCGTGGAAGGCGCGTAAGCCTTCTAAACCATCGCCGCACAGCACAATATCGAAACCTTCGCGGCTCAGTTTGCGCCCCAAAGCATCGCGGATGGCCTGTTCGTCGTCAACAATGAGAACTTTCATATTTTGTAGTGTAGCATCACCTCAATTTTACGACAAGTCTACGCTTATCCTACATCACCCCTGCTATGACCATCCGCATATCGTATTTAGCGTTATAATATTGGATAGTATAAATTGACCAGAATTTGCGCCTCGCGCATAATCAGGAAGGTGTAGTCCATGGCCCGAAAATATAGGGCAAAGCAGGCCGCTGTTGTAGCTCTGGCTCTGTTGCTGGCGCTGTTCGTGAGCGCCTGTAACTTGACCAGCGCGCCTGAAGAACAAGTTGATCTAACTGGTGCGCCGACCAATACGGTTGCACCAACTCGAACATTACAGGGTACTGGCGGCGCGCCAACCACCCTGCCCATATTCCGCACTACGACACCGGGAGCATCAATTCCGACCCGAATCGGTCAATTGCCGCCGACTTCCATCGTTGTGCGTCCCCCTGTCGTGTTCCCGCCAGCAGTACCAACCAGCACGTCACTACCCGTCAGCATCGTGATTCTATCTCCGATTCCGGGTAACATCGTCGCTGGTAACGTGCAGGTGATCGGCGCGGCTATTCACCCGCAGTTCTTACAGTATCAAGTCGAATATGGCCCTGATCCGAATCCCGGCAACCTGTGGTATCAAGCCTCTGGCGTTGTCCGAACTCCGGTATTGAACGGCTTGCTCGGCATCTGGGGCACCAATGGCTTAGACGATGGCCGTTACCAACTGCGGCTGCGGGTGTTCCTGCGCGATGGTTCAGATCTATCGACCATCGTGAACAACATCCGCGTACAAAACCGGCAGCCAACACCTGTCCCCTCGGCCACACCGAACATCCCGCGTCCTATCGCGGCCTTCACACAAGACCGTACCAGTGGTGCTGCACCGCTCGTCGTTCGCTTCTTCAACCAATCGAGCGGCAATATCAACAGTTATCTCTGGGACTTTGGCGATGGCGGGCGCACATCCGAGCAAAATCCAAGCCATACCTTCCGCACACCCGGCATCTTTAACGTCACCTTGATCGTCGCAGGGCCGGGCGGATCATCCAACGTCACACGCCAAATCAACGTTAGCAGTCCAACTTCCCCTGTTGCGGCCTTCACACAGGACAAAACCAGTGGTGTCAGACCTTTAGTCGTCCAGTTCACAGACAGCTCAACAGGTAACATCACCTCTTGGCGCTGGAACTTCGGTGATGGCACAACCAGCGATCAGCGCAGCCCATCCCACACGTTTAACGACATTGGCACGTACAATGTCATTCTCACGGTGACCGGCCCCGGCGGCGCATCCAGCGTTGTGCGTCAGATCACTGTCCAGAACCCGGCCACTCCGCCGCCACAAGCAGGCTTCACCACCAACCCGACAGAGGGCAACCTCCCGTTGACGGTACAGTTCGCCGCTTCGGAAGAGTCCTCCGGCGAAATCGAGACCTAT